>QHRJ01000142.1 GCA_003220075.1 Verrucomicrobiota bacterium | reverse complement strand
TGCCACTAGCTCCAAAAGCTTTCCATCGAAATCGAATTGCACGAAGTCTTCCCCTGATCGTAGCTCCTTTATACCTAGGACATCCCGGTAAAAGTGCCTCTGAGACTCAAGATCATCGCACACAATGCCGATCCAGACCGGCCAATGAAGCACGGCTCGTTCTCCCTTGGACGTCTTTTCTTGCACTCGCTTCATTCTAATTTTTACATTTACTTTCTCTCGCCTCCGCGCCGTAGCTCATGTTCGGATTCCACCTAACGAGGAGCCGGCGGAGGGAAGACTGTGATCAGTGATTGGTGATGGACGACTCGCATAGTCAGTCGGGACGGGAGGACGTAGCGAGCTTGGGTGATCAGACCCTAGGCGAGGTCCCTCGGCCGAGCTGGACTGGCATTATCTTCGCGACTCGGGATGACGGACGAGGAAAAAAGGCCTCGCCGAGGTTGCAAGCAGCGGAAACACGCGGGCAAGCTGCCGCCCGTGGTCAGTTCGCTCTTTTCGATAAAGGCCGCGCACTAGAGGCGATGCTATTGAGTTTGAGAGAGATGGGGAAGGAAATTCAGACGAGAAAACGGGGTTCAGAGTTCAGGGTTCAGGTTCCAGGTATCAGAGGAGGGAGGTGAGAGGTCAGAGGATAGAGGACAGAGGACAGAGATCAGAGGAATCGGAGTAGGAATAGGATTAGGTTTCAAAATGTGAAAGGTGATACGTGAATGGTGATCAGTGAATGGTAGAAGAAAGCTTCGCGTTGTCAGTTATGAGCTATCAGCCCGTCTTGGTCATTCGTTCGTCATTTGTCATTCGTGCTTCGTCATTTCATCGCACGAATAAGCATTGGAATAGGAGGAAATAGTTAGAGATCCTTCCCGCCACGGCGGGTAAACTGTTTCGCTCCCGCCTCCGCGCAAGCTACGACGCGGCAGGCAGGATGACAAAATGTGAATCGGGAATCGAGCACGAGCACGAGCATGATCACGAGCATGAGCATAAGTGGACTCGGACAGGGCCATCAACCATCAGCTATCAGCCCATTTACGACCAAGTGATGAGGCGGAGTTCGTGGTCTTGTTGCAAATGGGGATGAGTGGGCAGGACGCGGATGCTGAAGCCGTAGGCGCCGGATTCGCTCGCCGGAACTGAGCCGCGATACAAATAGCTGCCGTCGCCATTTTGGCCAGCCTCGTTCAACGTCGTGATGGCCGGATTCTTAATACCGCCGTTTTCGGCTTCACCATGATAGGCTTCGACCCGGACATGTTGCGGATCGACGGAGCCGAGATGGACGCGCGCGCTCACTTCGAGGGATTCGCCCACGGGAATGTTTTGCCGGTCCTTATTGCCAACCTGGACATCGTCGATCCGGACTTGCGGCCAATCTTTGCGGATACGCGTTTTCCACTGGCTGAGATCGCTGGCCGCAACGCAATCGTTTTGCGAAAACTCGCGGTAGGCCTGCGCCGCGGGTGCGTAAAGCCGTTCGGTGTATTCCTTAACCATGCGATGAGTATTGAAAACGGGGGTGACGCTGCGGATCGATTCACGCATGAGCTGGAGCCAGGCGAGGGGAAGTTTGCCGTCGGGTTTAGCGTAGTAAAGCGGGATGATCTGGTTCTCGAGTAACTGATAAAGGCTGCTGGAATCCACTTCTTTTTGGAACTCGATGGAGCCGTCTTTAATTTCCGCACCGATGGCCCAGCCGTTATTTCCATTATAGCTCTCGCCCCACCAACCATCGAGCACGCTAAGGTTGAGGCCGCCATTAGGTGGCGTTTTCATTCCGCTGGTGCCGCTCGCTTCCAACGGGCGCAGTGGATTGTTTAGCCAAAGATCGACGCCTTGGACCAATCGCCGCGCGATGTAAGTGTCGTAGTCCTCGACGAAGACGATGCGATTATCGAAACCGGATTCGCGCGAGAATTTGTACACTTCCTGGATAAGCGCCTTGCCGCCTTCATCACGCGGATGCGCTTTCCCGGCGAAAATAAACTGAACCGGCCGGGTGGAATCGTTCAGTAGTTTGTGCAGGCGATCTTTGTCGGTGAAGAGGAGTGCGCCGCGTTTGTAGGTAGCGAAACGTCGTGCAAACCCGATGGTGAGAATCTCGGGATCGAGAATGCGATTGGCGGCGCGAATCGACTCGGGCGATTCTCCGATGCGCTCTCGTTGAGCTTTGACCCGTTCGCGGACGAACGCGACCAGCCGCAGCTTCAATTTCTGGTGCGCATCCCAAAGAATGGCATCGGGAATATCCATAACTCGGCGCCAGAAATCTTCGTTGGTAAGATTTTCTTCCCAATCGCCGAGATATTTGTCGTAAAGCACGAGAAATTCCGGGGCCAGCCAGGTCTTGGTATGAATCCCGTTAGTTACGTGGGTGATAGGGACTTCGTGCGAGGGGACGCCGGTCCAGACATCTTTCCACAGCCCGCGACTGACCTCGCCGTGCAATTTGCTGACAGCATTGGAATGCCGACTCAAGCGCAAGGCCAGGATCGTCATGCTAAATGGATCGGTGGCGTTGACCCGGGTTTGGCCGAAGGAAAAGAATTCGTCGAAAGGCAGACCGATCTCGGCGGCGAAGCTGCCGAAATATTTGCGCATCATTTCGCGCGGAAAAGAATCGTTGCCGGCCGGCACCGGCGTGTGGGTGGTGAAAACATTGGCGGACGCTGCGACCTGAACGGCGGCGTAAAAACCGAGCTTTTTATCGGCGACGAGCCGCCGAATCCGCTCGAGACCGAGAAAGGCGGAGTGGCCTTCGTTCATGTGGAAAACTTCCGGCTCGATCCCGAGCGCGCTCAAGGCATTGACGCCGCCGATACCGAGCATGATCTCCTGCCGCATTCGCATTTCGAGATCGCCGCCGTAAAGCTCGGCGGTGATGAGTCGATCTTCCGCGTTGTTCTCGGGAATATCGGTGTCGAGCAGGTAAAGTGTGACGCGTCCGACCTGAAGTTCCCAAACCCGAGCGTAAACATCGCGGTCCAGAATCCGTACGGTGACCAGCAGCGCGCGATCGTCGCGCCGGACTTCCCGGATCGGCAGATGATGAAAATTTTGATTGAGATTGACGGCGTGCTGAATTCCGTCCTTGTCGATTTCCTGCCGGAAATATCCGTGTCGATAGAGCAAGCCGATCGCGACAAAATTCAGATCGAGGTCGCTGGCTGACTTGCAATGGTCGCCGGAAAGAATACCGAGACCGCCGGAATAATTTGGGATTGATTCGTGAAATCCAAATTCGGCGGAGAAATAGGCCACCGGTTTTTGGAGGACCGCGCCGGCACCGGTTTTTCCATAAGTATCCTTGCGGGTCAGATATTTTTGGAAGGCGTCGTAAACCTGTTTCAGCTCGCGCAGAAAAGTTTTGTCGGTGGCGAGTTCTTCCAGCCGGGCCTGGCGCGAGAGCTGAAGCATGCGAATGGGATTGTGATTGGTCCGGTTCCAAAGCTCGGGATCGAGATGACGAAAGAGGCGGCGGGCGGAAGGCTCCCACGTCCACCAGACGTTGAAGCTGACTTCGCGCAGGGGCTCGAGCGCGGCCGGAAGGGTAGGGACTATATTATAGGTTTGGAAGTTCGGCATGGCGGGAAAGAGGCCAACATCGCGATTTTGTCACGAAACGGTAAAGCAGCAAATCTCAGACGCTAGAACGCAGCGGATTATATGCCGCGGGCAGGGGCGAGGCCGAGCAAGGAGCAGGGAGCGCGGAGCAAGGAGCGAAAAGCATAGTGAGAAGTGATTGGTGAGAGGTGAGAGGTGGGGAAGGAAAGCATGGAGCAAGGAGCAGGGAGCGCGGAAAAGTTGGAGTGTTGGAGTGCCGGAGTAGTGGGATGGGGAACAGAAAACGCCGGACGCCGAACATCCAACATCGAACATCCAACGTAGGAGAGGAGGAGTTTACGCTTTAAGTCTTAAGTTTTAAGGAAAGAAAGGTTCAGGGAATCAACCGTGATCGGTGATTCGGTATCGAGGATTTAGTATCTAGAATCTGGATCGTGAAATAGTAGCAGCCGCGGAGGATTTTGCCGGGACGAGAAGGCCAAGGAGGAATCCGATGAGAAGACCGCCGAGGTGCGCTGAACTGCTGACTTCCCGGGTAACAAAGTCGAAGGCGATCTGCAAAAGGACGATGATAATGATATCGCGCAGCCGCTTGCGAGCGAGGGGAGCGTGACGATGGCGCAGGAGAAAACCGGCCCATGTCCCGACGACGCCCATAATACAACCGGAGGCACCGACGAGTTGCACGGGCTCGTGCAGCCTTAGTCTCGTTAGCAAGACCACTACGATGCTCGATCCGATTCCCGCGACCAGATAACAAACGGCAAAGAGAATGGCGCCGATTTGCCGCTCCAGCGCGGGACCGAGCAAAAGAAGCGCGAAGAGATTAAAGAAAATGTGAATCGGTCCGTAGTGAAGAAAAAGTGCGGTGAGGAGTCGCCAGTATTGGTGTCGAAAGATCACTGAACTGGTGTCGAGCTCGCCGAGCCGGTGCAGTGTGACTGGATTGGTTGAGCCGCCGGCGAGAAGTTCGAGAACGAAGACAGCGACGTTAACGATGATTAGCGCGAGAACGACAGGCGAGACGGTGATGCCGAACCGGCGGTCCGAGCCGGACGGCCGATAGGAAGAGCGTGCGGCGCGAGCGCGGTTCCGGAGAAAAGCAGGCACGACCAAAAGCGCGCACCAAACAATCGCGGAGAGCCAGCCTGCGATCGGGCGTGCCAGAAGCCAGGCCAAAGCGGATGCGATCAGGACGATGGCGGCTCGGGCGCGCGCTCCGGGACTTTGCGGGTGGAAAGCCTGAAGCAGAATCAGGGCTGAGGTTGCGACGGCGGTGAAGAGGAGAATGTGGTTGAGCTCCATGGGGTTGTTGAAACGTTGAATTGTTAAATCGTGAATCGTTGGAGCGTTGGACGGTTGGACGGATGAGAAGTTAAAAGGGTTAAAAAGGTTACAAAGTTAAAAAGGTGAAGGGGAAGGGTTGAGCGGCGTTTCGCGCGAATTGTCGGGCGTTTTAGTGACCCGCCAGAGATTTGGCGGAACACAGGCATGTTTGCCTGTGCGCCCAGCGGGGATTCTCCCCGCTGCAAAAGTTAGTTGTAGACCGTCTATGTCCAGACGCCATTTTTGCTGATCGGCGTTTCGCAGACCTCCGCTTTGTGCGGCCAGCAGATATAATGTCGGCTCCTGGGGCCCAGCGGGTTTCAAACCCGCTGGGCGCACAGGCCGCAGGCCTATGTTCCGCGACGGCTGGAAAAGTCCATTTCGGCGAGACGCCGAAAGTCCGAGTCCGACTGGCGTTGCACGCGAGACGTGGACGCTACCAGGAGATGGAGGGCCGCGATTTTTTGTGGGGCATCGCAGAGCTCCGCCCTCCATTATCGAAGATCTCGCTCATCAACGGACAAGATGCCCGTTGGCTCCACAGGCAAGATGCCCGTGCTACAAAGTTTCTTTGCGCGGCGTGATTTTTTGCGAAATTCAGTCAGTGCACATTTTCATCACGAATTATCTGGATGTCATGTCTTCCTGGTGTTTCTGGTCGCAGCCGACCTGGGCAGAATTGAAACGCCGCTACGCTGATCGGGTGGAGTTCGATTGGAAAATTGCGCTGATGGACGGGGAGGGGTTGCCGAAGTCGCGTGCGCAAGAGGAATGGTATTACCGACGCAGCGGGTTGATGAACCGCTCTCCCTTCATGTTGCGGAGCGATTCCTACGAGCCGGTTTTGCGGGAATATTTGGCGCCCAATCTGGTGGCAGAAGCGGCGCGCGATCTTGGAATCAAGGACGATTCGGTGCGACTCGCACTTTCCAACTCCATCCTGCGCGAGGGATCAAAAGCCATTCGTGATGTCGACGTAGCAGCGGAAATCGGCGCTCGCGCGGGCGGGATTGTAAAGGCGAAACTGTTGGAACGCGCCCAATCGCCGGAAATCGAGAAGCGGATCCGTCAAAGCACGGTGGATTGGCAGGCGCTTAAGGTAACGCAGCGCCCCACTTTTCTTATCGATACCGAAATTGGTGATCGCGCAATCTTCTCCGGCGTGATAAGATTGGAACCTATAGCTGCCACTTTGGATTCAATGATTGACGACGCTGTCGCCTACGCCGCCCATGCCGCCCATTTCGGCGCGCCACCTGCTCAATAGATTTAGATTCACCTTGCGACTCTTTCATTGTGCTACAACTTTCCCCCGGCTCGCGAAATTGCGGGCCCCTCGATGCGGTCTTCGCAGCCGTATTGATGCCGAGTGCTCCGCGGTCGCGTCCAATCGACGGCGGATTTGCGAAAATGAAATAACAGCGATGCGCCGCACTCTCGTTTCGCTGGAAGGAGCCTAAATCTGCAACTACAAATTCGTGTAAATGGTCGGATTCGCGCCCGCGAAGTGCGGGTGATCATGGGAACGACCGGAGAACAACTCGGCGTCATGAAGTTATCCGACGCCTTGCGCAAAGCTCAGAGTCTGGAGCTGGACCTGGTCGAGATCGCACCTACGGCAAATCCGCCGGTGTGCAAGATCGTCGACTTTGGCAAATATCGTTATGATATCGCCAAACAGGAAAAGGACCGCAAATCATCGCCGGCGGCCAAGCTGAAAGAAATCAAGTTTCGGGTAAATATCGACGAACACGATTACCTAACCAAGATCCGCCACGGCGAAGAATTTCTCGATCGCGGGAACAAGGTGCGGGTGCAATTGCAATTTCGTGGGCGCGAAATGGCGCACCAGGAATTTGGGATGCAGTTGATGGCCAAGGTGAAGAATGACCTGGCTGGGATGTCGCAAGTGGAAATGGAGCCGAAGCTGGCTGGCCGCAATATTACGATGACGCTTTCGCCGTTGCCCGCGAACCGACGCAAACGGCGGTTCGCGCCGATAGGCGAAGAAGTAATGTCGCCGAACGGCAAAGATGCGCCGGTAGAGAATCAAGAAGGGTAAGCGCAGGCGCGCAACTCCCAAGCTCCAAGCAATCCCCAACCCTCAATGACCAAACTCGGCCCTCCAAACCGTGGGGGCGCAGGTCCGTAGCTCTCTCGAGGCGGAAGCGAAAGCGGGAAGATAGGGAATGCTGTGCTTGCTTGCGGCTCCGCAGAGCGTCGCCCTACTAGTGAAATTTTTGGCAGGACGCATCGGTAGGGCGAGTCTCCGTCGAGCCGCTGAGATTTGCGTTTATCCAAGATGGGCGACTTGCAAAGAAAAGCGGTGTGGCGCTGCGCTTCCCACCGCACTCCAAAAGACGCCGCCGTTGTCGAAGCACAGGCGGCATCAGCAGGGGCGAAGTCCCTGTAGCGGCGGTCTACCTGTCGCGCCGTAGTAGTGCGAAGGCGGATGACCGCCGACATCATGGCTTCGTGGCCGGTGTTGCAGTCGCTGTGGCTGGTGAATGCACATTCGGATTAGGAATGGGGCCGGATGGCATTGGCTCTGGCGTCGGTGTTCCGTGCAATTTCGCCTCCAGAAATCTTTTTCGCTGCTGCGCGTCCTGATTATTGGGATCGAGCTTGAGGATTTTGTCCACGTCGGCCACGGCCGCCTTGAAGTCACCCTTCGTTTGGTAAATGAAGGCGCGCACCTGATAATACTTCGCCTCCTCCGGGCTTAGCTTGATTGCTTCGTTGTAATCGTGCAGTGCCTTGTCGTAATCCTTCAACTGCATCTCCGCGTAGGCGCGCCGCTCAAAAATGTCGGGATCCTTTGATTTTACTTTTAGCGCCTCGGAATAATCGGCAATCGCTTCCTGAAATTTCTGCTGACTCACGTAAACGCCGGCGCGCTGTTGCAAAGCCGAAGCCAGATTTGGAGCGTAACGCTCCTCCAGTTGCGCCGCTCTTTTAAAAGCAGCAATCGCTTTGTCCCAATCTTTCGCCTTGGAAGCTTCGATTCCCTCGCGGGTGAGATTGGCCGCTTCCTG
>QHRJ01000141.1 GCA_003220075.1 Verrucomicrobiota bacterium | reverse complement strand
ACGCACAGGCAAGTATCCAGGTCTGTACTGCAGTGAATATCGGTTGCGGCAGATGCTCTACGGGCCAGGGGCCACCTCAGTACACCGCCAAACACTGGCGAATTGCTGGCTGTGGATCGCTAACTATCATGCCGAGCCGCGGAACACAGCGCCCTGGGGCACCTGGCGCATGTGGCAATACTGTGGCGATGGTAAATGCAATTTGCGACCTCGGAGCCTGTTTCCGAAATCGGTAGCCAACATTCGAAAAGCTGAACGCAACATTTTTCGCGGCGACAACGCCGCGCTGCAAGCATTCTGGCGAGAGAACGCTTGGTATCCTTCGGGATAACCGTTTTCCGGCAACGATGAATTACGGACCGTTGTCTCTATGTCGTTTTTCCAAATCCGTTGAAGATATCTTTACAAACGTCGATTCGCCCTTGTACCGCACTTGCACGGTATCGGCCGCTCGCGCCACCAGCTGAACCTTCGTTCCGGGCGGAATTATCTCGTCCCTCCGGCCAATTGTGATCTTCGTAGGCTTGGTAATAGTGATGAACGTAGCCGTCGGCGGCGATGCTAGAGTCGGCGCCGATCCCTGCGGGGTGTTCAGCGGCCCGGCGGTTTCGATCGTCTTGGGAGTCGGCTGCACCACAATGAGGGGCGTCGACGGTTCCATCTCGTTTGGCTTCGCCTCGGGAGCTGGCACCGGATCGATCTCGGATGCGTAGTTTGGACGCGCATTAGTGGCATTCTCGAACTCTCGCAGAGCATCCGGGAACCAATCCAAGTGCTCGAGCATTGCCCTGCTCGAAGATACTTTATCGAATGGCTGCGGTTGACCAGGCAATCTGGCGAAGAGTATCCACCCCTCAATTTCATAGCCGGACGTATAACGCTCACCCAAAGTTGCGTAATACATTTCACGCGAATGAAGAACGTCCGATCTCAACGAGAATCGCTCTTGATAGCTTGCAGCGACATTGACGATGAAGGAATGCTTCGAGAAAAGTTTGTGCGGCGTCGGCAACCGCTGCGGCCGGCCAACAAAATAAAAATCGATTGCTATTCTCGCCGGCAGTTGGCTCAGATTATGAATCTCGATTTCGATATCACGCGTTGCCAGATAATCGCGATCAAAGCTGCCCCAGCTGGTTTGCCAATGTGTGACAATGTTGCGGGCCGAGCCGATCTCTTTCGCAGAAACGCCAATGGAACTCGCCGGCGCGAATTGCCTTGGTGCAGCCGCTAGCGTGTAGCCAATGGTAGTCGCGACCAAGCCCAGATAGACAGCTTGCGCGCTCATGCGGCTAACCACGGAATCACCGAGGTCTTACGTTCAAGGCGCGGCCAGCGCTTCATCCACGGTCGGGAAAATAAGGAAGAAATTCTCCAGGCGCGCGCTCTCAAGGATCGGCCGGACTTCGTCCCGCACCCCGGCGAGAATAAAAATTCCGCCGTAATCCTCCATGTCTCGCATTCCGTTGATCAGAACCGCCAGCCCGGAGCTATCGATATAATTCACCTGCGAGAGGTCCACCACCAACCGCGCCGGCCTCTCTTTGATCCGCTCAGCGATCGACCCTGCTACCTTGGCGGACACGTGGAGATCGATTTGGCCTTCCAGTGGAAGAACGTTACGCGGGCTTGGGAGTGACATATTGATTAAAAGTCGAAGAAGATGGTGTATGTCGCACCGGCGAGCCAGCTAAAAAATTGCCGGCTCGATCTCAATCAAAACGATTGCAAGACGCCACTCTCAAACTGAAGAATGACCGGCCCGTCTTGACCTTTGTAGGTCCACTGCTCGTTCTTCGATCCACTGATTCGCTGAATTCGCGCCGGCTGGCCTAGCATTCTGATGCATTGATCCACCGTCATCCCGACTCGAAGCTGACCCCGAGCGATCGCCGCCTTCGCCTCAAGCCGCGTATGTTGTGGCACGTCTTCGCGTTTAGATTTTCCCGCCATCACCGCCACCCCAATGAGCAATACGAGTGCGCAGATGCAGATCAGTGCAACCGCCAGCGCCGACCGCTGATGCGCCTTTCTGATTGCCGGTGGCATGGCGTAGCCGGTGTCCAGCAGGATCGGTTCGGTTTTTCGCGCCACCCGAAATTCACTGACGGGTCGCCAATCAGTGAAGCCAACGGTCCAATACAAATCGTTGGGCCGGATTTCGCCGGAAAAGACTTTGTTGCGAAAAATTTGCTCTTCGAATTCTCCCATCACCGCGCCTTCGCGCGCCACGTGAAATCTCATTGCAGCAGGTACGTTGACAAAGGCCTCGTCCAACCGCGAGCAGAAAACGTACGTTCGGCGAAAAAATACTGTCCGATCCGCCGGTCAGACGTTGCTGCCAGTCCATTTCAGCTTGTGACGCAGCACACTAAAGAAGGAAACGTCCGGCAAGAACCCCAACTGAAGCATTGGTTTGGCGCGGCGAATCGCGATTTGTGCTTTTGGCGGAAGTCGCACCGGCTCGCCACCGTCAACGCTCAAGAAGGTCGGATATTCCGTGCTCGCCGGCGAAATCTCGATCACGGAAGAATCACTCACAATGACCGAACGATTTGTCAGCACGTGCGGGCAAATTGGTGTGATAACGAAGACGCCTGATTCCGGAGACAGGATTGGGCCGCCGGCGGAAAGCGAATATGCCGTCGAACCGGTCGGCGTCGCGATGATTAATCCATCGGCATTAAATTCCGTAAGCGCTTCTCCATTCACTTTCGCATTTAGCCTGATCAAGCGCGAGAGATCGCCCCGGCTAATAACGGCATCGTTCAAGGCATGGACGGTTGAAAGCACCCGTTTATTTGTGCGTAGCTCGACCGATAACAACGCTCGTTTGCTATAGGAAATGCGGCCGCTGACAATTGCATCGACGGCTTCGCGATAAGCCGAAGAATTCACGCAGGTCAAAAATCCCAGCGAGCCAACGTTGATGCCGAAAATCGGCTTCAGGCTTTGACCCGCCATCGCAACCACGTGCAGGATTGTTCCGTCGCCGCCCAGGACAACGATCAGATCCGAGCGTTGCGCGATCCGCGTAATCGAGCCGCCGGCTTTCTGCTTCGCAATTCTGGCCGTCTCATTTTCGACGATCACTTCCAACGATTGCTCTTTGAATTCTCGAATGACATCGCGCGCAAGTTTGGCGACGCCTGCCTTTTCCGTGTGCGCGATTAAACCGATCATTTTCGTGCGCATATAAAAAATTCCCGATTACCATCTGCGCCAGCGACGACTGATGGCGCAAGACCGATGACGTCGTGCCCGGACTCTTCAACAAACGATGCGATCTTGCGCTGCGCCTTCTCGTGCAGCGACGCATCGCGCACGACGCCGCCGCGACCGACGTCGGGCCGCTCCAGCTCGAACTGCGGTTTGATCAATGCCATCACGATTCCGCCCGGAGTTACCAACTGAAACGCATTCGGCAAGATCAAAGTCAGAGAAATGAATGAAACGTCGATCACGCAAATGGCCGCGTTTTCACCGATGAACGACAGCGAAATCGTCCGCGCATTGGTCTTTTCGAAAACGGTTACGCGTGGATCGTTGCGAATTTTCCAGGCCAGTTGACCGCGGCCAACATCGATCGCATAAACTTTGCGAGCGCCGCGCTGGAGCAAGCAATCAGTGAATCCTCCGGTTGAGGCGCCGATGTCAACCGCGACTTGATTGCGGACATCGATTCCGAAAAAATCCAGCGCGCCTTCCAATTTCAATCCACCGCGGCCGACGAAACGAGGCGCGGCTGCGGTCGCGATCATCGCGTTGGGATCAACTAACAGCGACGGCTTTTGCGCGACTTGCTCGCCGATGCGGACTTCGCCAGCCATGACTGCGCGTTGCGCCTGCTCGCGGCTTGGATAAAGCGCGCGCTCGACGAGAACCTGATCGAGCCGGATTTTTTTCATCGCCTGCTCATGGAGGGACTCACCGCGGCGAGTCCCGCACGCGCGGAAGCGCGTCCCTCCGGTTTGATTTTTTCCGTCGCGCTGGTCAATGCCGAGACCGAGCGTTCCAGTTGTTCCCCGGTAGTGCAAAGCGGCGGCATCAACACGATTGTTTCCCGTATATTTCTCGTTAGCAAACCGTAATCGCGCGCTCGCCGACAAACTTCGTTGGCGGTTTCCACGTCATCCATTTCGATTCCGGCGACGAACCCGCATTGTCGCACTTCAGTTACGCCCGACAATTCACGCAATGGCCGCAGCTGGGAGTCGAGTTCCTTGATCTTCGGTTGCAAATTCTCCAGCACATTTTCCTCGCGAAAAATTGCGAGACTGGCCCGTGCCGCCGCACAACCAAGTGCATTGCCAGTGTAACTGTGCCCGTAGGCGAGCGCCCGGCCGTTCCCCACCGATCCGTCAAATTGCGAGAAGATTTCTTCGGTCGCGAGCGTAATCGCCAGCGGCAGATAACCGCCACTTAAGCCTTTCCCGAGCACCATGATATCGGGCAGCGCGTTCTCATGCTCACTGGCAAACATTTTCCCGGTCCGACCGAATCCCGTCATCACTTCATCGGCAATCATGAGCGCGCCATTCCGATTGCACCAATCGCGCACCGCCGCGGAAGTTCCCGCCGGCCAAATTCGCATTCCCGCGGCGCCCTGAATCATCGGCTCGATCACCACCGCCGCGATTTCGTCTGACGGTCCCCGAGAAAGTTTTTCCAGTTCTTCGATTGAAACAACGGCGCGAACCGGAAATCTCCAACCTTCGTGATCGATCGAAAACATTTTCGCCGCCCCCAATGCCGCCGCACCCGCAGTATCACCGTGGTAGGCGCTGCGAAACGCAACAAACAGATTTCGTTTCTCGCCCCGCATCTGAAAAAATTGTGCGGCAATGCGAAGGGCCACTTCAATTCCAGTCGAGCCGTCATCCGAATAGAAAGCACGCGACAAAGTTGTCGGGGGAAATAATTCTACAATTTCCCGCGCTAGTTCGATTGCGGCCGGATTCGTTGTCCCCAGAAACGACGAATGTGCGATCCGTTCCAATTGGTCGCGAACTGCCAGATTGATCCGCGGATGGTTGTGTCCGTGAATATTTGTCCAGATCGACGAGTTCCCGTCGATGTATTCGCGGCCGCGGCTGTCGCGTAAAATTGCGCCGTGCCCTTCGACAATCACAATCAGTTCATGCTCCGGCACGCACCACTCCGGCATGTTGGTGAACGGATGCCAGACAAATTGTTTGTCCGTAGCGATCAAGTCTTTCGTGTTCCAATCACTCATGCCTTCGCTGTTCTCTAAGTCATCCGATTGTAAGCCGTCTCGGTGAGACGGCATTTTAATTTACAGCGTCTGACACAGACGCCCTACAATCGCTCATCGAATTTCCCGAACCATTTCTCTCAGCGACAAAAGCTCCTCCACCGTCGCCCGGCGGCGACGATATTTTTTCTCAATGATTTCCTTTAGCACCAGCAAATCAGCCGCCAACGGGCGATCATAGTACGTCCACGAGTCTTCATCCGTGCGCTTCGACTGCAGACGCCAGACGCCGCCGAAGCGCGACGCGCGGACTTCACGTTTCACCCCATCCTCTTGGCGTTCGCTCCATACATGTTGACGCGGCATGATTTCGCGCCCTTAGATTAGCGCCCTTGAAAGATGCCGCCAAACTGTTCGCTTATTTTTTCGCAGTCGTACTCGGCGGCACCCTCCTCGCGCCTCCGCTTTTTTGGACTGCCCAGCGCTTCTCGGGTTTTTTTGCGAAATTCGATTTCGAAAGTTTTTTCCACCGTGCGCTACTCATTTGCGCGATCGTATTTCTTTGGCCGCTTCTGCGCTCGCTTCGGCTCCATTCTTTTCGCGATCTACAATTGGATAAAAACCGGCATGCCCTGCGCCATGTCGTCGCCGGCATTTTGCTGGCCGCCATTCCTCTTCTTGTCGGCGCCGTCGTCTTAATCACGAGCAGGATTTTCCTTCTAAAAAATGCGGTCCCGTGGAATGCGTTCGGTGGCGTTTTGGCTGCAGCCATCATCGTCCCTCTTATCGAAGAATCTTTTTTCCGCGGCCTGCTCCTCGGAATTCTATTGCGTAGGTCGCGTCCAACCGTTGCGACTCTGATTACCTCGGCGTTTTTCGCCATCGTTCATTTTTTGAAAGCGCCGACCAGATTGAACCAGGGCGTGACCTGGTCCTCCGGATTTCATTCGATCGCAAACTCGTTCGCGCAATTTGCCGATCCGATGATGGTGCTTGCCGGTTTCACCACCTTGTTTCTCATCGGCTGGATTCTGGCCGATGCGCGCTTGCGCACACGCTCACTTTTTCTGCCGATCGGCCTCCATTCCGGCTGGATTTTTGTCGCGGGCGTCGTTGGCAAAGTGACAAAGCGCGAAACGATTATTTTGCCCTGGCTCGGAACTAACTTGCTGACCGGTTTGCTTCCGCTCGCTTTGGGATTGATTACCTGGGCGTTGATGATTGGCTGGCTGCGTTATGCGAATCGACCGCACTCTTGAGCCATTGCGCGCGGTCGCCTCGCTTTTTTACCCGGCGCTGTGCGCCATCTGCCATGCTCCCGTTAGGCGCGGCGATTACATTTGCCAAGATTGCCTCGACAAAGCGCAACGCATCGTTGCGCCTTTTTGTGCAAAATGTTCCGAGCCGTTTTCCGGGGCAATCGATGGTGAGTTCACCTGCGCGAACTGCGCGAATCGAACACTCGGATTCGATGCTGCGGTCTCGGCTTATCGCAGCCGCGGCCTAGTTCGTTTTATCGTTTTGCAGTTCAAATACAATCGCCAGTTACAGCTGCGGCATCCCATCGCGGAATGGTTGTGGGAGGCGATGAGTGATGCGCGGCTGGGCCAGCGCCATTTCCATCTCGTCATTCCAGTCCCGCTTCATCCTGCCCGACTACGCGAACGCGGTTTCAATCAGGCCGAGCTCGTCGCAAAAATCCTGGCGCAAAAAATAAATGTGCCGCTCATCCGCGCGCTCCAACGCATCCGCTACACCACCACCCAAACCGCATTTGATCGGGCCGAGCGCATGGAAAATTTACGTGGCGCCTTTCGTTTACGAAAAAAGATCGGCGTGCGAGGATTGCACCTGCTCCTCGTGGACGATATTCTCACTACTGGTTCGACGTTAAGCGAATGCGCGCGTGTCTTGCGCGAAGCAGGCGCGCAATCGGTTTACGCCGTGACCGCGGCGCGCGCATAAACCATGGCCATCTTCAAAAAACCTGCGATCAAAGTTCAAGGGCGCAAGAAGCGCGACATTCCGCACGGACTTTTTCAGAAGTGTCCCGGATGTGACGAAGTCATTCACGAAATCGAGTTGATCGAGAACCAGCGAGTTTGCTCGCACTGCGATTATCATTTCCCGCAAACGGCCAAGGAGCGAATCGAGAGCCTGCTCGATCCAAGCAGTTTTGTCGAGATGGACGCGAATTTGCACTCCGTCGATACGCTTCGTTTTCAAGGCATGGCCAGTTATAAGGATCGATTGAAACAATATCAAGAAACCACTGGGCTGATCGATGCGGTCCTGAGTGGTTACGGAATGCTTGAAGGCCTGAAAGTCGCAATCGCCGTGATGGATTTTACTTTTCTTGCCGCCACCATGGGGTCGGTGGTGGGCGAACGCGTTACCCGCGTGATCGAGTTTGCCACCGCGGAACGCATTCCGATCATCATCATCTCTGCCTCCGGCGGCGCGCGCATGTATGAAGGCATGCTCAGTTTGATGCAAATGGCTAAGACCAGCGGCGCGCTCGCCCGGCACGCCGACACGCGCTTGCCTTACATTTCTGTGCTCACCAATCCGACCACCGCCGGCGTAATGGCGAGTTATGCTTCGCTCGGCGACATCATCATCGCCGAACCCAAAAGTATGATTGGTTTTGCTGGGCCACGCGTGATCAAGGAAACGACGCATCAGGATTTGCCGAAAGGATTTCAAACTGCCGAATTTCTCGAAGAACACGGTTTGGTCGACATGATCGTGCACCGGAAAAAACTGCGCGACGAGATTAGTCGATTGTTTAGTTACTTTGCCGTGACGCCGTGAATGTGGATTCCCGAAAGGCTTCGGGTCTTGTGGTAGGGACATCGCAGCGCGATGTCCCTACCATTCTTAATCCAGAGATTTCCTACAAAGAGGCGCTCGCGTGGCTGTACAGTCTGCAGCGCTTCGGCATTAAGCTGGGGTTGGAAAATATCCAGCGTTTGCTCGACGAGCTCGGCTTGCAAAGTCTGAGGAGCACACGCGCCCCGAACACTTCTATTAAGGTCATCCACGTCGCCGGCACGAACGGTAAGGGCTCCGTTTGCGCCATGATCGATTCCATCTGTCGCGCGCAGGGTTA
>QHRJ01000140.1 GCA_003220075.1 Verrucomicrobiota bacterium | reverse complement strand
GGGCTGACCGGTTTCGGCTGTGAGCTGGTCCGGGAATGCGAACGGCTCGGCCTTATTCTCGATCTTGCACACATTAATCCGGCGGGCTTCCTCGACATTTTAGAAAACACCACTGGACCCGTGATTGTTTCGCACACCAACGCGCGCAAATACTACGATATCGAGCGCAACATCAGCGATGCGCAAATTGAAATGGTGGGCGGGCGGGGCGGCGTAATCGGAATCAATTCTGTTCTCGTTAGTTCAAAAAAAGGAGATGCTACGCTTGATCGCTATGTCGATCACATCACCCATGTCATCGACCTGATCGGCATCAACGGCGTTGGTATCGGTTTCGATTTCTTCGAATTCATTTACCGGCGCTGGTCCGAAGACGAGCGTGCGAAGTTTCACCAAAAGTTTCCTAACGTGCATTTCATTCCCGATCTCTTGCATCACGGCCAGGCTCGAAATTTGACGGCCAAGTTGATCGAGCGCGGATTCAACGACGACCAAATCGAAAAGGTTCTTTTCCGAAATTGGATGCGAATTTTTGAGGAATTACTTTAGCTACGGGCAATTGAGTCGGTCGCGCCTAGCTACTCTTCCTCTTCCTTCTACTCTTAATCTTATTCTGATTCGGATTCTTAGAATGGCAACAGGATTAGGATTAAGAGGGAAAAGAGGAGGAAGATTAAAATAGTTCACCCGGCATGAAGTTCATCAATCTCACTCGACATACCGAGATCGGCGCAAACTCTTACTATCTGGAGAGTGGTGGCGCGCGGTTGATTCTCGATTGCGGGATGCATCCGAAAGATGTGGGCGAAAATGTACTGCCGAATTGGAAGCCAATCGAGCGCCAAACAATTGACGCGGTTCTTATCACTCACGCGCATCAGGATCACATCGGAACGCTCCCGGTATTGATGCGACACCAGCCCCATGCGCGCATTTTCATGACGGAAGCGACCAGCGAAATCGGCTCTCTTCTTCTCCATAATTCTGTGAACGTGATGACGCGGCAGCGTGAGGAACTGGGACTCACGATTTATCCACTTTTCGGTCACCGCGAAACCGATCGCGCCATCGACCAATGGCATTTCTGTCAATATCGACAGCCTTATACCACCAAGGGTGATCGGGTCCGCGATGACGACGCGATAACTTTCGAGTTTTGGGACGCCGGACATGTCCTTGGTTCGTCTGGAATCCTTTTGCGCGCGGAAAGGCGGACGATCTTTTACACCGGCGACGTCAATTTCGATGATCAAACGATCATGCAATCGGCGATTTTTCCGCAAAGCGATATCGACGTTTTGATCATGGAGTGCACGCGAGGCGATAATCCCGAGCCCGCTGGTTGGTCGCGCGCTTCAGAAGAAAAAAAAATGGCGGACGCGATTGAAGCAACCTTCACGCGCGGCGGCTGCGCGCTGATTCCGGTTTTTGCGCTGGGCAAAACGCAGGAAATGCTTGGGATGTTTTACGAATATCGCCGCCAACAACAATTAGATTTTCCGGCCTACATCGGCGGACTCAGCTCGAAAATGACGGAGGTATACGATCGCCGGGCCAGTCAAACGCGCCGACAATGGCCGCGTCTACAGTTAATGCATGATGTCGCTCCGTTCGTCCTGAATGGGCAGACCATCAACGATGCTCCCGCGCTCCCCGGCCGCGTTTACGCGCTTTCCAGCGGAATGATGACACCAAAAACGCTTTCCAATATTTTCGCGCGCCGCCTAGTCGAAGTTCCGCAGCACTCGATTTTGTTCGTCGGTTACGCTGATCCGGAATCACCCGGGGGGATTTTACGGTCCGCCAGAATCGGCGACAGCGTTTCGCTCGATCCCGACGAGCGGTCGCAAACCCTTCGTTGTCATATCGAGCAATTTCAATTCAGCGCGCATGCCTCGCGCGAATCGCTCATTGCCTACGCGACAAAACTCGCGCCGAAGAAAATCTTGCTCGTCCACGGCGATCCGCCGGCGGTGGAATGGATGCGAGCGGGCCTCACGAGTGCAATGCCGCAGTGTGAAGTAATTGTGCCTACTCCGGGTCTGACGTACGAATTGTGATCACAACTCGCGTCATCCCAAGCGCCAGTCGAGGGATCCCGCAATGTTACCTTGAAGCTTGCGCGGCGGGATTCTCGACTGCGCTCGGAATGCCGGTCAAATGAAATGAAGATCGCCTCCTGGAATATCAACTCATTGCGCAAGCGCCAGGAACGTCTGCTCGATTGGCTGGCGAAAGAAGAGCCAGACGTCGTTTGTTTGCAGGAAACAAAGTGCAGCGACGATCAATTCCCGGAGCTGGCACTGTCAGCCGCAGGTTATCGCTGCGTTTTTCACGGCCAGAAATCTTACAACGGCGTCGCGGTTCTTTCTCAGCACGAGTTGCGCGAACGCCAGGCGGCGTTGTGCGATGAAAGCGAAGATCCGCAGGCTCGCGTGATTGCCGCGACGATTAATAGCGTACGCGTATTTTCCATTTACGCGCCGAACGGACAGGCTGTCGGTTCGCCTGCGTTCCATTACAAATTGCAGTGGTTCGTTCAACTGCGCGATTGCGTCG
This sequence comes from Verrucomicrobiota bacterium, assembly GCA_003220075.1. Classification (GTDB taxonomy): domain Bacteria; phylum Verrucomicrobiota; class Verrucomicrobiia; order Chthoniobacterales; family UBA10450; genus AV69. Next base: position 8,342 of record QHRJ01000140.1, on the reverse strand, counting down.
CGGAGGCGCAAAAATCTTTTCCTCAGGTGATTGTATGCGGCGATTTCAATGTCGCGCCGGAAGATCGCGATGTGCACGATCCCGCGCTTTGGCGCGGCGCCATTATGTGTTCCGAGGAAGAACGCACCGCTTTTCGCGCCCTCGAACAAACCGGTTTGCGCGATACCCTTCGCATTCATCGTACCGAAGGTGGTCTTTTCAGTTGGTGGGATTATCGGATGCTGGCATTTCAAAAAAACCGCGGACTACGCATCGACGCGATCCTCGCCAGCGACTCATTGGCCGCACGCTGCACCGCCGCTGGGATCAATCGCGAAATGCGCAAAGGCAGGGATCCGTCCGATCACGCCCCGGTGTGGGCGGAGTTCTCCGACATCGGAACATAGACTTTTAGTCTGTGCGCCCAGCGCAGTTGCACTGCGCTGCAGTACCCAAAAGCACAGCCGACAGAATGTCCGCTGGGCGCACAGGCAGGAATGCCTATGTTCCATGCGCAATTAACTGGCCGAACGCTGCATCGCCGCCGGGATCGATCGCGAGATGCGTAAAGGCAAAGATCCGTCCGATCACGCCCCGGTCTGGGCAGAGTTTTCTCTTTTGTCATCCTGAGCGGAGCGGAGCGAAGTCGAAGGATCTCTAATTATTTGTCCAGGTCCTGTTATGACACCCAAGTCGCAAGCGATAGTGTGAAAAACAGCGCAACTGGTTCTTGACTAGTTAGAGATTCCTCGACTGCGCTGGGAATGACAAGTAAGAGCTTGTTGAGCATCGCGTGACGGAGCGCGCGATCTACCTCAATTTCATGAAAGACCAACTCCGCGTTTCAAATCCGCCACCAAAACCGCTCATGGTTTAGTCGGAACACAGACTTGTAGTCTGTGCGCCCAGCGCAGTTGCACTGCGCTGCAAAACGCAGAAAGAACAGCGGACACAATGTCCGCTGGGCGCACAGGCAGGAATGCCTATGTTCCGACGCAACCCCAAAATGAAGAAATGAGCGTGCCGTCTCGCGTTTCAAATCCGCCACCAAAACCGCTCATGATTTGGGATGGCGAATGCCATTTCTGCCGTCGCTGGATTGAACGCTGGCGCGAAATTACCGCGGGCGAAGTCGAGTATGCGCCATTTCAGGAAGTCGCGGAGCGTTTTCCAGAAATTCCACGCGAACAATTCCAACACTCCGTTGTTTATATCGATAAGGCCGGTCAGGTTTTCGTCGCAGCGGAAGCGGTCTATCAATCGCTACGTTGCCGCCGGTCCCAAAAATGGCTGTGGTGGGGCTACCGGCACATTCCTGGTTTCGCTGCGATCTCTGAATTTGGGTATCGCCTCATCGCGCGACATCGCGGGTTCGCGTCGGCAATAACGCGATTGCTTTGGGGGGGAAATGTGCGGCCACCGACTTATTTTTGGGCGCATTGCTGGTTTCTACGCGCGCTCGGTCTTGTCTATTTGATTGCCTTCGTTTCACTTTGGATCCAGATCGACGGTCTCGTTGGAGCGAATGGGATCTTGCCAATCAGCGATCAATTGTCGCTCGCGCGCGGCGCGATTGGATTCCAGGCAGTCTGGATTCTGCCGACACTCTGCTGGATTAATTCAAGCAACGCCTTCCTCCATTTTCTTTGCGGCGGCGGCGTCCTGCTCTCGCTCCTGCTGATCTGTCGAATTGCTCCAGGTATTTCCTTGAGCGTTCTTTTCGTTTTTTATCTGTCGCTCAGCATCGCCGGCCAGGCGTTTCTAAGCTTTCAATGGGACATTCTTCTGTTGGAGACGGGCTTCCTCGCGATTTTTTTCGCGCCTTGGCGGCTTTGGCCGCGGCCAGCGATCGCGGCTACTGAATCGGTCTCTCCGGTCGCGATGTTTCTGCTCAAGTTCCTCCTTTTCAAACTGATGTTCATGTCAGGGATGGTGAAATTGACCAGCGGCGACACCGTCTGGGGTTGGATCGATCACTCTTTTCATTGGAGCGCGTTAATCGCGCTTGATTACCACTACTGGACCCAACCGCTGCCGACCGCCTTCGCCTGGTTCGCGGATAAACATCCCGAATGGTTCAAGAAATTCTCGGTCGCGTTTTGCCTCGTGGTCGAAATTATCGTTCCGTTTTTCATTTGGGCGCCGCGCCGGCCACGTTTGATCGCAGCAGGTTTGTTAATCTTTCTTCAACTCGCGATCGCCATCACCGGCAATTATTGCTTCTTCAATTTGCTCACGATCGCACTTTGTCTCTTGCTCATCGATGACGCGAGCTGGCGCGCTGTAGCCGCGGTCGCTGGCCGCGGGTCTAAGGACAATGTACGGATTGCCGCGGTCAACGACCGCGGCTACAACAACTACGCTCCTCTTGCGGTGCTCATCGTCACTCTGCCGCTAAATCTTTGGCTTTGTTACACCTCCCTAAAGCCGGAGGCTGAATGGCCGAAGCCATTGCTGATGCTCTATGCACGCATCGAGCCGCTCCGGATCCTGAATGGTTACGGACTTTTCCGGGTGATGACGAAAGAGCGCCCGGAGATTCAAGTCGAAGGCAGCGCCGATGGAATCGATTGGATTTCCTACGAATTCAAATGGAAACCGGGCGATGTAAATCGCGCGCCGCGCTGGTGCGCGCCGCATCAGCCGCGATTGGATTGGCAAATGTGGTTCGCGGCCCTCGGTGGTCGGCGGCAGGAACCATGGTTCGAAAATTTCATGGTTCGCTTATTGCAGAATGAACCGGCCGTCACGCGATTGCTCGCGCGCAATCCATTTCCCGATAAACCGCCGAAATATGTTCGCGCAATTTTGTTCAAGTATCAGTTCACTACTTCGGAAGAACGCCGAGCTACTGGTGTGTGGTGGAAGCGTCGTGAAATCGGCGAGTTTTTTCCGGAAGCAACACTGCGCCGGTAGGCCGGTTCGGTTGAATTTTCGACGCTCACAGGCATTTTAAGGCGTGGCGAAGGAAGCGCAGATCGTGACCGAAGGGACGGTGACTCAGGTGTTGCCGGGGACGATGTTCCGCGTCGATCTGCCCGGCCAGCGCAATGTCCTGGCTCATATTTCGGGTAAAATGCGCAAGCATTTCATCCGTATCGTGCCGGGAGACAAGGTGTCGGTCGAGCTGTCGCCTTACGATCTGACCAAAGCGCGAATAATTTTCCGCGCGCAGTAGGAGCAAACAAGGAGCGGCGCGTTCCAGTCGCCGTTTTTGAATACGGCGGTTTGAAAACCGCCGCTCCTTGTTGCAGCCGCGGTCGTTGGCCGCGGCTTTTGTAAGCGCGGAAGGCAGCCGAGTTTCGTTTAAAATAACGAGATGCGGAAAGGTTTGCGCGACGACGTTCGCAACCGGATAGTGCCGTAAACCATTAACCCTTTGGAGAAAGATCATGGCAGAAGAAACATCGAATCAAAGTGACGTGCCGAGCAGCGCGCAAAACAAACTGGAGAGCAGTAAAACTCATGCACGGCGCGCCGCCGAAGACTTGAAATCGGCGGCGACGACGATGGCGGAGGATTATCGCGATAAGGCTACTCAGGCTTGGGACGACGCGAAAGTGCGCGTCCGCACCTTGCAGGAGGATGGGGAAGATTACGTGCGCGAAAATCCCATGAAGGCGGTTGTGACCGCCCTCGGGATCGGATTTGTTTTGGGCCTGATCTTCCGGCGCTAGGCCGTGCGTCATGGCTCGCGCGAGCGCGAGAGTGCGCAATCCGGCTGGCCACGCCGGACTGATTGACAATGCGATTGGGCTGGTCAGCGCGTTGTTTGCCTATGTTGAGACTCGAGCCGCGCTCCTCGCGGTCGAGTCGAAGGCGCTGCTGCTGCAATTAGCGGCAGTTCTCGCCTTCGCTCTGGGCGCACTCATCGCCGTCGTGTTCGGATACATTTTTATTCTGGCCAGCCTAATTGTCGGCATTGCCCATCGGAGTGGGATTTCGTGGACGTGGATCGCGCTCGGCGCTGGATTGCTCCATATCGCCCTGGCCGTGGTTTGTGTATTGCTGGCGAAGGCCAGATTGACAGGACGGCTTTATCCCGAAACGCGGGCGGAATTAAAGAGAGATCAACAATGGCTGAAATCCCTCGGAAAGACCGGGCCGCAATAAAGAGCGATATCGCGCTTTCGCGAGATCGGATGGCACATGAGCTAAGCGGGCTGCGCTACGAACTGGATTTTCCACGTAAGCTCAAGAATTCATTTCGCGATCAACCTGCCATTTGGATAGGAGCGCTCGCGGCTGTCGGTTTACTGATCGTGATCGCACCGGCGCGAAAGAAAAGGGTCTACATTCGCGCGAAAGACAACTCCAAGGAAAACGGCAAAGGCTTGTTGGAGGCAGGAGCGCTGGTTGGCATCTTGAAATTTGCCGCAACTCTGCTTCGGCCGGCGTTGATGAAATTTGTGACCAGTAAGATTACTGGCTATTCAAGAACAAGATCGCAGGCAACGCGGTGATTTCTCGGTCGTATCCCACGGTTAGGGCAGCGACATCTGGGCGGCTCGACGGAGTCTCGCCCTACCAATGCGTCCTCGCCAAAATTTCACTGGTAGGGCGACGCTCTGCGGAGCCGGTTTGGGACAATTTCTGCTTGCTTTAGACATACTTCCGTTCATTTGGCGTATTTCGTGGGCTAAATTCTTTGGCTTCTTGTTTTCCTCTGGCATAGCCCCAGGCCGGCATTGTTTGCCGCTTTTCGGTTTACCTCGCGGCACTGCGGATGGCATGATCATAGTACGCGATGAGCGCTCAATTGCTACGTCACGTTGACGAATTCCTCGCCGTCGGCCAGCAGGCTGGCGCATCTGATATTCACCTGGGGGTGAATGCGCCACCGATCTGGCGTTTGCATGGAACGTTGCGGCCAATCTGGCCGGATGCGCCGCGTTTCAAAGCGGAACAAACACAAAGGTTAGCCGATGCGTTTCTGAACGATACGCAGCGTGAGCTGGTGAAGGAGCGCGGAGACGCCGATTTCGCGTACGCCAATAGCAAAGGAAGATATCGCGCCAGCGTGGTGCGCCAGCGTCTCGGCCTCGACATCGTTTTTCGCATCATCAATACCCGGGTTCGTACCATGGACGAGCTCGGTCTGCCCGAACACTTGAAGTTGCTGACTCGGTATCACAACGGCCTGATCCTCGTCACCGGATCGGTCGGGAGTGGAAAATCGACGACGCTGGCCGCACTAGTGGAGCAGATTAATATCGAGCGACGCGAGCACATCATTACCCTGGAGGATCCGATTGAATACGTGCTCGAACCGAAAGGGTGTCACATCACCCAACGCGAAGTACACACCCACACTCGCTCCTTCGGCGTGGCATTGCGCGGAGCGCTGCGCGAGGATCCCGACGTGATCATGATTGGCGAGATGCGCGATCTAGAAACGATTTCCCTGGCTATCACCGCTTCGGAGACGGGCCATCTTGTTCTTGGAACGTTGCACACCGGCACCGCCTCCCGCACGATCGATCGCTTGCTCGATGTTTTTCCGGTCGATCAACAGGATCAAATCCGTATCATGGTCAGCGAATCATTGCGTGGCATCATCAGCCAGCAACTAATCCCGCACGTCAGTGGCGCCGGTCGCGTGCTCGCGATCGAGACGCTGACAAACACTCCGGCCGTCTCCAACGTGATTCGCGAGGCGAAGACTTTTATGCTCCCGGGAATTATCCAAACCGGTCGCAAGCAAGGAATGCAACTAATGGACGACTGTCTTATCGAAGTACACGCGCAAGGAACGCGCGCGGTCGAAGAAATTTCGTCGTTCAGATCTTGTCATTCCTTCGTGCTTCGTCATTCGTCATTCGTCATTTAGTCATGGCTTACCTGGATCAGTTTCTTCAGGCGATTGTGGCGGAAGGTGCTTCCGATTTGCACATCGGCGAAGGCCAGCCCCCCAAGATGCGGCGGCACGGTGACGTCATGGCGATGCGCCCCGAACCGGTATTGCGCGATGAAGCAGTCCTAATGTTGAGTGAAATCGCCGGTCCCGCGAACTGGAAGATTTTCGAAGAACGCGGGGATCTCGATTTTGCCTACGAGATGGATAAAGCATCGCGGTTTCGCTGCAATTACTTGAAGCAATCGAATGGTTATGGTGCGGTTTTTCGCTTAATTCCGACCAAGATCGCCACCCTGGAGGAACTTGGGATACCAGCGGTGGCAAAAGAGTTTGGCCATTTGCGCGGCGGACTTGTCCTTGTAACCGGTCCGACCGGCTCCGGCAAATCAACCACGCTGGCCGCGTTAATTGATTACATCAATATCAACTTCGCCCGACACATCGTCACGGTCGAAGAACCGATCGAGTTCGTTCATAACAATAAACGGAGCATCATCACCCAACGTGAAGTGCCTGCCAATACCCGCTCGTTTCCGGAAGCGGTCCGCGCGGCGTTGCGAGAAGATGCCGACGTCGTGCTCGTAGGCGAGATGCGAGATCTGGAAACGATTTCGCTGGCGCTAACTGCGGCGGAGACGGGCCTGCTCGTGTTCGGAACACTTCATACCAACAATGCGCGCAAGAGCGTCGATCGCATGGTCGACGTTTTTCCCGCGAGTCGTCAGCCGCAAGTGCGGACAATGCTATCCAATTCCCTGCGCGGGGTGCTGGCGCAATTGCTCTTGAAAAGGGTCGACCGTTCGGGACGTATCGCGGTTAACGAGATACTCATCGCAAACGCGGCGGTCGCGGCGATCATTCGCGAAGGCGCAACCCAAAAACTGCAAGACGTAATCATCTCGGGTCGCGCCCAGGGAATGCAGTTTATGGACGACGCCATCTTTGCACTGTTGCAGAAGGGCATTGTTTCGCCGCACGAAGCGTTCATGAAAGCGATCGATAAGAATCGCTTCAAACAATACCTGCCCGCGGAAGAAGCTGCTTTGGGAAACGCCGCCGGCTCAGTGCCCGACGACGAGCAAAAGTTGCCTGGCAATTTCGTAAAACAACAGCGCCGCGCCTGAAGCTACAGCGCGTATCTCTACGGCAATCCTCCGGGAACAAAAGTAACGGTTTTGTTACCAAAGATTCCCCTTGACTCACCGCCGATTCATCCACCTTGGGCGATACTACCGGCAGAAGAAGACAAATCTCAACCAACAAAGGAAATTTTTATGAGAGGAATTCGCATCCTGATTACAAACGTGCTGCTAGTTTTGGCAGCGACGTCATTTAGTGTTGCTACGGCGCGCGCCGATACCTACAGCTGGACCAATCTTCAGTCCGACATCGCTGGCGTCGCCACCCACGTCGATCCAAATCTGGTTAACCCCTGGGGCATGGCTGTCTCTCCCAATGGCACGATCTGGGTTAGCGACAACGGGACCGGTGTTTCCACCCTCTATCACCAGGATGGCACCGCCGTTCCTCTCGTTGTCACGATTCCAACCGCCGCGCGCAACAAGGAAGGCGGAAATCCGACCGGGGTCGTTTTCAACGGTACCCCGTTCTTCAAGGTGACAAAAAATGGAAACTCGGCGCCCGCCTTCTTTATTTTTGTCAGTGAAGACGGTTCGATCTCGGGTTGGAACCCGACGCTGGACCAAACGCACGCTATCATCGCCGTCGATAACGGCACCAATAAAGGCAGCAAACGCGCGATTTACAAAGGCGCGACTTTGGGCATTGCCAATGGTCATAATTTTCTTTACGTGACGAACTTCCACACTGCTCGAGTCGAGACCTACGACGAAAATTTTCAACAGGTGAACCCCACCGGTTTTGTTGATGCTTCCCTTCCTGCCGGATACGCTCCCTTTGGCATTCGCAATATCAATGGTCAGATCGTCGTGACCTATGCGCTACAGGATGCCAAGAAAGAAGACGATGTAGCCGGGCCGGGCAACGGTTTTGTCAACGTCTTCGATACCAGCGGCAACTTCATCCACCGTCTGGTTTCGAAGGGCCATCTCAACGCCCCCTGGGGACTTGCTTTGGAAGAAGCGGACGAGCTATGGATCGGAAATTTTGGCGACGGAATAATCAATAATTACAATCCAACGACCGGCGCCTTCCTTGGAACGATCAACAGAGCCGATGGCAGTCCCCTCCAATTTGATGGGTTATGGGATATGCTGGTCCTCGGCGACGGAGTCTATTTCACGGCCGGAATCGCCGATGAAGAACACGGACTGTTCGGCCTCATTACCGAAGACGAGTAACTTCTCTCGAAATCCCAAAACCCAAACTCCAAATCCCAGGGAAACTCCAAAGCTCAAAAGAGCGGAATTGACTTAATCGCCGATTAGGCGGATGCGCCGCGGCGCGACAGAGTCTCGCCTACCAATGGGTCCTCGCGAAACTCACTGGTAGGGCGACGCTCTGAGGAGGCGATTTGGGCTAAGTT
>QHRJ01000333.1 GCA_003220075.1 Verrucomicrobiota bacterium | reverse complement strand
AACGGATGCACGCTTGTCATTCAACGTTGAAGGCTCAATCGCCAAGGCGCGCCATTTAATTGAACTATATAAGGAGAAGGGGATCGGGCCGGAGCGGGTTCTAATTAAGATTGCATCGACCTGGGAAGGGTTTCTGGCGGCGGAACAATTACAGAAAGAAGGGATTCATTGTAATATGACGCTGCTCTTTTCGTTGCCGCAAGCGGTGCGAGCAGCCGTAGTAAAGGTGCAATTGATATCGCCGTTCGTGGGGCGGATCTACGATTGGTATAAGAAAACGAACAATCGCGATTACAAAGGCGCGGAAGATCCAGGGGTGCAGTCGGTCAATGAAATCTACAATTACTACAAGAAGTTAGGGTATCCCACGGAAGTAATGGGAGCGAGTTTCCGGAACACGAGCCAGATAATCGAGCTGGCTGGGTGCGATCTGCTCACGATTAGTCCCGAGCTAATGAAGGAACTATCGGAATCGACGGAGCCAGTGGAAAGAAAACTGAGTCCGGAGAAAGCGAAGTCGGCCCAGATAGAACGATTGGAGCTGGACGAGAAAAAGTTCAGGTATCTGGTTAATGATAATGCGATGGCGACGGAGAAGACGGCGGAAGGGATTCGCAAGTTCGCGGCCGATGTGGTGAAACTGGAGAAGTTGGTGGCGAGCAAACGGGGAACGTGATTCGTGAATTGTGATTCGTGAATCGTGAAGCCGGAGTGATGGCTTGCCACGCCGTAGGCTTGGCGAAGGCTGGAGCAGGGAGCGAGAGCCGAGAAGTGGTTGATCGAGCAGTCATGCCAGTCCGGCTCGGACCTCGATGCTAAGCCAGGCGGCGAAGCCGCATTTGTTTAACAATCGCCCGACGGAGCGGACGATCCACCTATGTTTAACGTCGTCCTGGTTGAGCCCGAGATTCCGCCGAATACGGGGAACGTGGGACGGTTGTGTCTGGCGACGCGATCGACCTTGCACCTGATTGGGCCGCTCGGGTTTTCACTCGATGATCGGCAATTGAGGCGAGCCGGCTTGGATTACTGGGACGAAGTGGATGTGCGGGAATGGTCGAGTCTGGATGAGCTACGACGCGCGAATGGGTCCGCGCGTTTCTTTTACTTAACGACGAAAACGACGCAGCCCTACTTTGAGGTAAGCTTTCAAGCCAAAGATTTTCTCGTCTTCGGACGCGAGACCAAAGGGTTGCCAGAACGCGTGCTGGAGGAGAATCGAGAGAATTGCATCACCATCCCGATGCACGGAACGCGGAGCCTGAACTTGGCGACGGCGGTGGCGATTGTTTTGTTCGAAGCGATGCGGCAGCAACGGGGTTGAATAAATAGAAGCGACGGAGTGTCGAATTAAGAGGAAGGAAGAACTTTATGAAACGTATTATAACATTAGCGACGGTCTTATTGGTTGGCCTGGCATCGGTGCAGGCCGCGCAGACGGACGATCAGCAGAAAAAGAAGAAGAAAAAAGCGCAAACCACCCAGACGGCGAAGCCCGCGGCAAAGACGGGCGCAACGCAAACTAGCAATCGGCGCGTCAGCTCGCAGACGACCGCTAAGCCGCATGTCAGCTCGCAAACGACCAGCACGCAAACCAGTAAGAAGCATGTCACCTCGCAGGCGAGCAGCAATCAGCAGGTTACCAACCGCTATTACAAGAACAAGAAGGGACAGTCGAACGTCGCGGCGAACACCAATTACAACCAGCAAAACATCCAGCGCATCAAAAAGTCCAAACAGACGAACGTTGTCACCAACAACAATGTGCAATGGAACAAAAAGGCGTGGCGCCATTACAAACGCACCGGAAATGAATTCTCGTTTAGTCAGGCGCGACGCTGGAATTGGCGGGAACGTCACGAACGCGATTGGTGGCGGCGCAACAATTTCCGCCTCGTCCTTTACGGGGGCGGTTACTGGTATTGGAACAACGGCTGGTGGTATCCGGCTTACGGGTATGATCCCTATTACAGCCACTATGTTTACGACGGCCCGATTTTCGGCTATGGCCAGGCTGCGCCGGGCGACGTGACGGTGGACGTGCAACGGGCGCTGGCGCAACAAGGGTATTATTATGGGCCGATCGATGGGATCCTGGGTCCAGGGACGCGCCGCGCGATTGAGCGGTACCAAATCGATCATGGTTTGGCGGTAACGGCGGCGATTGATGAGCAGACGCTATATACGTTGGGGTTGACGTAAGGAGCTCGCCA
>QHRJ01000139.1 GCA_003220075.1 Verrucomicrobiota bacterium | reverse complement strand
CGCCAAAGCGGCCGTCTCCCCCATCGAGAGATCGGGCGCGAAGCGGGTTCCGCCTTTGGTTGGGCCAAGCGTGAGGTGGTGCTGGACGCGGTAGCCTTGAAAAGTCTTGGTGCTGCCGTCATCCATGTGCACCGGCAGGGTCACGGCAATGGCGCGCTTTGGCAGCATTAACCGTTCACGATGGCTATGGTCGATTTCGAGATAATCGGCGATGACGCGAAATTGCTCGCACGCCATTTTGAAAACGTCATCTTGATAGATTCTCAGCGCTGAGCTCATAGGTTTGCAGGCGCCGGAAAAGGCGCACTGAAGTCTGGTATTTGCGCTTGTTGCCCGACGTCGTCAAATCGAATCCGCGGCCGGAATCGGACAAGCGCCCTTAGGCGCGACCTGTTATGGCGTTGGGGCAACAGATCAATCCCATTTCTCATACAAGACCCCGAACACGAGTCGGTCGCAAAGTTAACATTTATATGGTCCATGTGCGACACTGGAATGTTAACTCGACTTCCTCTTACGTGCGCGCACATGTTTCAAACCGGCAACCGCAGCCAGCTGGCTTCGGGGGAAAAGTTTGGCAACCGAGGAGCGCGCTGCCTAGATTGCGCTCGTTATGAAAGATTGGCGCAAAGTTCGCGTGGAAACGCTCGCGGTTCATGCCGGGCATGAGATCGATCCAGCTACCGGCGCGGTGGTGGCGCCGATTCATCTCTCGACCACATTCGAGCGCGATGTCGAGGGAACGTATTCGCGCGGGTTCATGTACACGCGCAACGATAACCCGAATCGCAAAGCGCTGGAGGAAGGGGTGAGCGCGCTTGAAGGCGGCGCCGCGGCGGCCGCCTTTGGCAGCGGCATGGCGGCGGCAATGGGTTTGCTTGGCGCACTCGCACCCGGCGATCATGTTCTCGCCCATGTCGATGCCTATTACGGCACGAGTCGATTGCTGCGTGATCTGTTTCTGCGCTGGAAACTGGAAGCGGACTTCACCGACATGAGCGATCTGCCGTCAGTGAAAAAAACGCTGCGGCCAAATACAAAACTCGTATGGATGGAAACGCCGTCGAACCCGCTCCTAAAAATTGTCGATCTGGCGGCGGTGGCAAGGATCACGCACGAAGCGGGGGCGGTTTGCGTTTGTGATAATACCTGGGCGCCCATTATTCAGCGGCCGTTCGACGCCGGCGCCGATTTCATTCTCCATTCCACCACCAAATATTTTGGCGGCCACTGCGATGTGCTCGGCGGGATCATTATCGCGAAACGCGACGACGAATTTTTTCACGGTGTTCGCTCGATTCAATATTCCGGCGGCGCGGTCCCCTCGCCGTTCGATTGCTGGCTAATTCTGCGCGGTATGAAAACATTACCTTGGCGGATGCGAGCGCACTGCGAAAATGCGGCCAAAGTGGCGGAGTTTCTCGCGCAAAATCGAAATGTTGAGCGCGTGCATTACCCGGGCCTTCAATCGCATCCCAGTTACGACATTGCGAAACGACAGATGTCGATGTTTGGCGGAATGCTTTCGTTTGAAGCAAGGGGCGGACGGGAAGCGGCGATGGCGGTGGCCGCGAAGACGAAAATTTTCACGCGCGCGACCAGTCTGGGCGGCGTGGAAAGCTTGATTGAGCATCGCGCATCAATCGAAGGACCGGGCACAACGTCGCCGGAAAGTTTGTTGCGCTGCTCGATCGGTCTGGAGCATCCGGATGATTTAATCGAAGATCTGGATCAGGCGCTCCGCTAATTGGAGGGACATGCGCCGTCATCTCCCAAACTTTGGGACGCGACGGCGCGCGTCCCTCCAATGTCAGCGAAGTCGTCGCCTGAGCAGATCGAAAACGTCGCGCACTTCATCCACACGCAACAAAAATGCCACGCCAAAAAATGCCGCGGCGCTAACGAGAATTGTGGCGAAAAGCGCGAAAAGCTTTGCGAAGAAACGCAAATGTTCCCAGGCATCCAACCACCAGTAATTTGCCAGCCAGCAAATGAGCGCGAGCAGCAAGCCGGCCAGGCAAATCTTGGCAAGACCTGCGAACATGCGGCGGCTTTCCAGTCCGCGCGTCCGCCGCCACATCAGCGCGTAAAGCAAAAGAAAATTGATTGTCGCCACAATGCTGGTGGAAAACGCCAGGCCGCGATGTCCCCAACCGAGCCGGAAAGTGAAAAGCCAGTTCAGAAAAAGATTTGTTCCAATCGCGAGGAAGCTAACGATCATTGGAGTGTTGCGTTTTCCGATCGCGTAAAAGGCCGGCGTCAGCACTTTCAAGGCGGAGTAGGCCACGAGGCCAATGGCGTAAAACTGCAGCGCGCCCGCCGTCTGTCGCGTCATCTCGGCCGTGAACCGGCCATGCTGATAAATCACGCTGATGATTGGCGAAGCGAGCATGGCTAATCCAATCGCCGATGGAATGGTGAGCAAAAACGCCAGCCGCATTCCGCTGGCGAGAATGCTGCGAAATTCATCGATATTTCCGACGGCCGCGCTTTTCGAAACTAGTGGCAGGGTGACGGTGCCGATGGCGACGCCAAAAATTCCAAGTGGCAATTGCATCAAACGAAAGGCGATGTTGAGCCAGCTCACAGGGCCATTGCCAAGACTGGCGGCAAAGCCGCTGTTGATGAGGACATTCACCTGCACTGCGCTGGCGGCGATGATCGCCGGGGCCATCAATGTAAGCACGGCACGGACCGCTTCGTTGCCCCACTGAAAATCGGCGCGATACTTGTAACCGACGCGGCGGAGCGATGGAAATTGCGCAGTCAATTGCCACATTCCGCCGATGAGCGTCCCAATGGCCAGGCCGGTTAGCGATCGCGCGCCGAAATGCGGATCGAGCCACCAACCGATGGCGACGCCGCCGATGATTGAGCCGAGATTGAAGTAACTCGACGCCATCGCGGGCGGGCCGAAGATATGTTTTGCGTTCAGCATTCCCATCACCAGCGCCGCGAGCGAGACCAGCAGCATGAACGGCCACATAATTCTCGTTAGCCAGATGGTGAGCTCGGTTTTGTCAGGCGGCCAGCTCCACCACGTCAGCAGATCGACCAGTTGTGGCGCGAAAACGATGCCGAGAAGCGTGACCACGCTCATAAAAACGGCGGTAAGCGTTGCTACTTTGTTGGCCAGTCGCCAGGCCGATTCGTCGCCTTCGGTGGCAATTTTCCCTGAAAACGTGGTGATAAAGGCGGTGGAAAGGGCGCCTTCGGCAAATAAATCTCGCAACAAATTCGGCAGCCGAAAGGCCATCAAAAAGGCATCGAGATATTTTCCTGCCCCGAAGAGTCCGGCAAAAATCTGTTCGCGAATCAGCCCAAGAATCCGGCTCGACAAGATTGCGACGCCGACGACGCCGGTCGCGCGCGTGCTCAGGCGTTTGTGCTCAGGCGCAACCATTCAGCGAGCTTTCATAGTCTCGTCGGCAGATTAATAAATTTGTAATCAAGCTGGAATTTTTTGGCGAGATGAGCGGCCAGCGCTTTGACGCCGAAGGTTTCAGTGGCGTAGTGGCCGGCGAGTAAGAGATTGATGCCCAGCTCTTCGGCGGCGATCGCAGCCCAGTGCGGCGCTTCGCCGGTAATAAAGGTGTCGATTCCTTCGGCAGCAATGCGCTCGATCTCACTACCAGCGGCACCAGTGATGACGCCGACGGCCCGAACGTTTTTCGGGCCCGACGCGATGGTTTTTACCGGACCGGCCACAGTCTTTTCCAATCGTGCGACTAGTTCGCTCAGCGCAACCTCGGCCGATGCGCGTCGTCCGAGCAACGATCCTTTTTCTTCGAAGAAAGGCTCTGATTCTTCGAACGCGAGAGCGCGCATGAGCAGAACGTTGTTTCCAACTTCCGGATGCAGATCGAGCGGGAGATGAGCGCTGTAAATCGCGAGGTCACTTTCGAACGCGAACTTCAGTTGCCGGCGCAACGCTTTGGTCACCGGACGCAGGCCCGGCCAAAACATCCCATGATGGACGATGAGCAGGTGGGCGCCGCATTTCGCGCACTCCTGCAATGCGCGGCTGGAGACATCCACTGCCGCCGCAATTTTCTTTACCTTGCCAGAATTCTCCAGTTGCAGGCCGTTGAGCGCATTCTCGTAATCCTGAATTTCGCCGAGCCTCAAATAAGAATCGCAATAACTGACGATGTCGTTCAGAGCAGCCACAGCATGACTTTGCCAAGCCGCGCAAATTTTGGAAGCGAGTTTGCTTGACGCTGCTACAACTCTTGTGAGTCTTATTTGATTTGATGGAATACACGGACGCTCCTTCCACTCAGACTGCGGATACGATGCTGTGCCCGAATTGCGGTCAGCGTCTGCCGAAAGAGGCGCAGGCTTGCGATCGTTGCGATTGGAAACGAGAAAATCCCGCCGAGACAGCAGAAGGCACGGCGAGCGATGCAATGGCCGCGCTGCTCAGCATCGTCCCTGGTCTCGGCCATGTTTACAAAGGCTACCGCGGCATCGGACTTCTTTTTGCCATCGGCACGTTAGTTGTGCTCGGATTCTCTGGTCTTGCTGCGATCGCAAGCGCAGGGTTCGGGCTCGGGCTCGCCGTCTTTTATTGGGTCGGCGTCGCCATGCACGCCTACGCCATCAAAGATCGTGTCGTTCCGTCAGAGAAAGACGAGGGCGAACAGTATTGATGTGATTGCTTGAACCGTTGCGTCGCAGAGCAGTAGCCGCGGCTCTGCGAGACGTGCGAGATAGCCCCCATGCACTTAGCACCAAAGGCGCGGAAGACCTCGGCGTCGGGGAGCTCGCAAAAAATCAAACCGCTGCACGCGTTTGATACGAATGCAAAAGAGAAACGCTGAAGCAGCGACGAAAATGAACAACACGGCATTCGCCATTCTTGCCATTGTCATGGTAGCGATCGCGGTCGGCGTGTTTTTTTATCTGCGGCGGCGGCGGTCTGAAAATCTGCGTAGGCAATTCGGGCCCGAATACAAGCGCGCGGTCGATCAATACGGCGATCAGCGCAAAGCCGAGGCCACGCTGGCCGAGCGCGAGAAACGTGTCCGCAAACTGGATATTCGCGGCCTGACCGCAGACCAGCAGAACCGATTTGCCAACAACTGGAAAAAGACCCAGGCTCGCTTTGTCGACGCGCCTTCGCCCGCCGTAAGCGAAGCCGATGGTCTGGTCAAGGAAGTGATGCTGGCTCGTCGCTATCCGGTGGGCGAATTTGAGCAGCGCACTGCCGATATCTCCGTTGATCATCCGAATGTGGTGAACAACTACCGCGCGGCCCACGAGATCGCGCAACGCAACAAGAGCGGCAAAGCAACCACCGAAGATTTACGGCAGGCGATGGTGCATTATCGCTCGCTTTTCGAAGAATTATTGGAAACGGCACCGGCGACCACCAAAGAAGAACGAACTACAACAGAATCCGTAGCAAAAAAGGAGAAGGCCCATGAGCATTGAACCGAGGACGGAAAAGACCGACGACATTGCGGTCGAGGAACGCAGCGCAGATCGGCCAGGTTCGACGGCCGAAGTAGCGAAAGATTTGGAGCGCTCGGAAACACGCGGTCGCGCTGGTGCGGAAGAGGAAGCGGCGGCAACGTTGTTTCCGGAGGAGGAGACCAAAGATTTTCGGAGTCGTTGGACCGACATCCAAACGGGCTTCGTAGACGAGCCACGCCGCGCCGTCGAACAAGCGGATGCGCTGGTGGCGGAAGTGATCAAGCGACTGGCTAACAGCTTTGCCGAAGAACGGAGCATGCTGGAAGGGCAATGGGGCCGTGGCGACGACGTTTCCACCGAAGATCTGCGTGTCTCGCTGCGCCGCTACCGTTCTTTCTTTGACCGGCTGCTAAACGTCTAGCCGCCCGCAAGCGCAAACAGAAAATCCTCCGACTTTTACCGTATCGGGGGAGCCACCCCCGTCTCTGTCTCTGTGAGCTGTAGGCTCTACGGAGCTGGAGGCGGATCTCGGCGAAGCCGTCCTGGGTGATGCGGGCGATCGGATATTTGTCAGGGCGTGATCTTTATCGCCTGACCGGCCCAAAGACGCCAACGGCCGTGATCTTTCACGAATGTGTCGGTGAAGCGAAATTCGGCATCAAATGGTTGGCACCGGAAATTCCTTTGGCGTGAGTAATTCCGGTCACGACAGCGGCTCCGCCGTGCACCCGTACCTTCATGTCGTGATTCTCGAAGATCTTTCGGATCATGTTTCCTCGCTTCTTCGACATCATCGGCCCGCGCGGTGATTTTTCCCTTGGAATTTGTCAGGGTGTAATCCTTCATCACACGCTGTTCGATGCAGGCGGCGTCACAGTTCTGGTAGCAAAGGGCGAGCTCGCGTTCCGCGCACAGAACGTCGTCTTCATCGCCGGCCCAGAGAGAAATTAGAGGAAGGATGAGCACTGACAGAAGGAGAAAGATCTTTTTCATGATGAAGAAGATTTCGCTGCCCTGTCGTCGCGCAAATCTGAACGCAGATTTGTGTTAGCGGCCAAGCCGGTAGCGAACAAATATCGGTGGTAAATCTCCCATCTGGCCCGCTTTCGTCAGACGGCTTGGTAGGCAAGACCGCGGGCCAAAAACTTTGCCATTCGGACGAATCGCGTGGCAGATCAGGAGTAAAAACGTCGCAAATTACATTTGTGTGACACGAAGATTTTGCGTGTGTCGCGAACTGGATTCGGTGAAGAATTCTCGACAGTCGCATGTCGCTTAGCATCGTTTTCATCTGCCTCGCGCTCGTTGTTGGGATCTATTTCTATAATAATCCGCTCAAGCATGGACCCTGGTTTTTGAGCCGGCGGTTCATCAATTGGTTCCCGCTCGGGATGACCTACGCGTTCCTTTACATGGGGCGCTACAATCTCACCGTCGCGAAGAACGCGCTCGGCTCGCTCATGCCAAATGAAGATTTCGGGCTCATCTTCGCCGCCGGCACGATCACTTACGCCTTCTCGTTCTTAATCAACGGTCCGCTCGTCGACAAAATTGGCGGGAAAAAGGGTATCCTCATCGCTGCCCTCGGGGCCGCGGCGGCGAATGTCGCGCTCGGTATTATCACCTGGCTGGTCCTGACCAATCGCATTCACCTCCGGTTGCTCCCGATTTTTTCGGTTACCTACGCGCTCAACATGTACTTCCAAAGCTACGGCGCGGTCTCCATCATCAAGGTCAAGGCGCACTGGTTTCACGTGCGCGAACGCGGCGTGTTCGGCGCGATTTTCGGAACGCTGATCTCCTTCGGCGTTTATTTCGCGTTCGATTGGGGCCAGGCGATCATCAACATCACAAAACTCAATGGCCCGATGCCGACGAGCGAAGTGGAACGTTGGCTGCGCGCGATTTTTATCCCACCGGGTCTAACGATGGACGCGACGTGGGCGGTGTTCTTTGTTCCGGCGGCGATCTTGGCGGTGTGGGCGTTGCTTGATATCTGGCTCATTCGCGATACGCCGGAGCACGCCGGTTTTCCGCATCTCGATACGCACGACGCTTCCTCCGGTCACATGCACGAGGAATACAACACGCTCGATCTTCTCAAGATGGTTTTCCTCAATCCGCTGATTGTGATGTTCGCGCTCGTCGAGCTGACCGCCGGGGTGCTGCGCAACGGCATCATGCAGTGGTACACAATCTTTGGGCACGACGTGAAACAACCGGGCGCCGAAAGCATCCTGGCAAACTGGGGACTTTTGCTGTGCGTGTTCGGAATCATTGGTGGATTCGCCGGCGGTTTGATCTCCGATAAATTTTTTCAATCACGTCGCGGCCCGCCCGCGGTGATTTTTTGTGCGTTCATGCTCATAATGACCGCAGTGATAGCGATGAATCTTTTTTCGCGGCCGTTTGTCGTCGGGGTCGCGGCGTTGCTAATCGTGGCGGCGGTTACCGGTGTGCATTCATTAATGTCGGGGACAGCGGCGGCTGATTTCGGCGGACGAAAAGCGACGGCTACTGCCTCGGGAATTGTCGACGGATTCGTTTACCTCGGGAGCGGCGTTCAATCAGTTGGTGTTGGCTATCTCGTGACGCATCATAGCTGGCAGTGGTGGCCGATTTTCCTCATGCCATTCGCGCTCATCGGCGGCCTGGTTGCCTGGCGCATCTGGCACGAGCTGCCCGCCGCGACACGCGTTTACATTGAAACCGTCGAGCGAAAGCATTTCCTCCTCGCGACAACAAATGGACATGCCGAACACGTAGTTCAGACGCTGAAAAGCTGATCGCGTAAAGCTTCGCCACGCGATTGGTTAATCGGGAGCGACCTCAG
>QHRJ01000138.1 GCA_003220075.1 Verrucomicrobiota bacterium | reverse complement strand
CCGGTCGCCCACGAATATTTGAGTGTGGATCGGCGCATCGATATTTCCGCAACCGAAATCCGCAACCGAATCGCCGGCGGCCGTTCAATTCATTATCTGGTTCCGAGCTCGGTGGAACAAATCATTCGCGCGCACGGACTTTATCGGGAGGTAGAAAAATAGATTCCGAAATACTAGCCAAACTCTGCGGCGAGCTTGCTTCGAACAAGAAGGCGGAAGACATCATCGTCCTGGATTTACGCGGGATTTCCACCTTCACCGACTTTTTTGTTATTTGCTCGGGAACCTCCGAACCGCATTTGAAGGCAATTGCCGGTGAGGTAGAGACAAAGCTAAAACAGGATCATAGCATTCGCGCGACCGCCATCGACGGATTTCCCGCCAGCCAATGGATCGTGCTCGATTATCTCCAGGTAATTGTCCATGTCTTCCATCAGGCCAAACGCGCCTTTTACAGTCTCGAAGACCTTTGGAGCGACGCCCAGCGCATGGAATGGGATGCGGCACAGTCTCCGCGCGCGAGTTGAGCTGTTGCGGCTGCCGTGCCGGCTGCAGTGACTCGGAACGAATTGCACGCGACACGCGTTTCACCAACAGAGAAATGAAATCGCTTTTAGGCGATTGATAATTGCGTATGCCGCTCTCCCTGTAGCGGCAGCCGTGCCGGCCGCATCAATGAAAACGGCGGCTGGAAAACGGCGGTCCTTGTTCGCAGGCGGCACGCCTGCCACTACAATGTCGGTTCTTCCGATCTCTTACGGCGACCTCTTCGGTGATGCTGAGCTTGGGGCCGACGCCGCAGGAGACGGGGCACTAGCTTCGCCGGGCTTCACGCTCAGCAACTCGACTTCGAAAATGAGGGTCGAATTTGGTCCAATATCGCCGCCCGTTCCACCTGGGCCGTAAGCGAGGTTTGATGGAATGAAAAGCTGATATTTCGCGCCCGGTTTCATTAATTGGAGCGCTTCCGTCCAACCTTTGATGACGCGATTAACCGGAAAAGTCGCCGGCTCGCCCCGCTTGTACGAACTATCGAACTCGGTGCCGTCGATCAAAGTTCCGCGATAATTCACCTCCACGGTGTCGGTTTCTTTTGGCGGCGTCCCGTTCCCCTCTTTTTCTACTTTATATTGCAAACCACTGGCCGTCGTTTTTACGCCGGGTTTCGCCTTGTTTTCAGCGAGAAATTTCTCACCTTCCTTGGTGTTCTTTTCCGCCGCCTCTTTGTTAGCCGCTGCCGTTTTCTCTCTCATGTCTTTCGAAAACTGCGTCATCACTTGGCGCACTTCCTCCGGAGTCAGGAGCGGCTTCGCCCCGCTCAGTCCATCTTTCACACCCGCGGCAAGCACGTCGCTATTAATCTCCATTTTTTGCTTTTGGAAAGTCATCCCGATGTCGAGCCCGATGCTGTAACTTACTTTATCCTTTGCGTCCTTGAGCGCGGGCCGATCTTCCGCAAATGCAGGGGTTGCCAAGGTTGCCAGTGTGATGCCGATTAGGAGATTTTTCATAAAGTGGAAGCGCCAAAGCTATGAAGTCCGGCACGCTAGAGAAGAAAGTGAACGCGTCAAGCTGTCAGGTGGCCGTAAGTCTAACCATCATAATGCTGGCCAATTCGTTCCTTCACGCCGCGGTCGACATTTCTTCGGCCGATGCGCAACGGATCGGCAAACGGATATGGCAAAATGAATGTGGCGGGACAATCTCCGGGCTGACCTCATGGAATGTAGGCGAAAACTTCGCTTCCCTCGGCATCGGCCACTTTATCTGGTACCCCAAGGGCCAGCCCGGCCCCTTCGATGAAAGTTTTCCAAAGCTTGTTCGCTTTGTTTCTGCCCATGGCGCAAATTTACCTCAATTTCTTCTCACCGGGCACGACACTTTCTGCCCATGGAATTCCCGTGCTGAGTTTCAGGAAGCAATCGACTCCCCGAAAATGAAACAGCTGCGCCAGTTTCTCGTCGATACCATCGATCTCCAGGCCCAGTTTCTGATCGCACGCCTGCAAGATGCCTTGCCGAAGATGGTCGCCCAGGCAGGTGATCGCGAAAACGTGCAACGGCAATTCGATCGCGTCGCTTCGAGCGCTCAAGGCTGTTACGCGCTGGTTGACTACGTAAATTTTAAGGGCGAAGGCACGCTCGCGACCGAACGGTATCACGGTCAGGGTTGGGGCTTACTTCAAGTCCTGGAAAATATGCACGGCACGCAATCCGCACTCGACGAATTCGCTGCTTCAGCCAAGACTGTCCTGCGCCGGCGGGTTGCAAATTCGCCCCCGGAACGCGGTGAAGCTCGCTGGCTGTCCGGCTGGCTCGCGCGGGTGGACGGATACGCGAAATGATAAAACCTTTTCCCAAACTGATCATCGCAAACGCCATCTTGTCCGTCGCCATCTCGGCGGATGCGCAATTTGGTAAGCCCAAGAGCGGTTTGCAGCCGATGAAGAGCGCTGTCGACTTGATCAAAAAGCAGGCGCCGCTCCAGGTAAATCAGGCGCTGCTGGCAAAAATTTCGCCAGATGACATCCACCTGATTGTCTCTCTGGCGAAACAACGTGCTTACCTCATGGTAGGTGAGGAAATCGTGATCGATTCCCCGATTTCATCGGGCAAACGCGGCCACAGTTCGCCCAGCGGCAGCACGCACGTCATGGAAAAAGATCCGAATCATTACTCGTCTCTTTATGGTGATTTCGTTGATAGCTCGGGGCGCATTGTCCGTGCGGGCGTGAGCATGCACATCGATGCCGCGCCTAGCGGAACCCACTTCCAGGGCGCCGCCATGAAATGGTTCATGCGTCTCACGGGTGACGGCGTCGGTATGCACGTCGGAATTTTGCCCGGTTACCCTGCCTCGCACGGCTGTATTCGCATGCCCTCCGATGGCGCAAAATTATTTTATGATCACGTCAAAGTCGGCACACCGGTGGAAGTAGAACCGGCGTCCTAGCTGCCGCAAGGGGCCGCAGATTACGTCATCCCGAGCGCAGTAGAGGGATCCCGCCAAGATACCTTTAAGCTTGCGCATCGCGATCCCTCGACTGCGCTCGGGATGACCCTGAATTGGCGGCAGCTAGAGTAACCTTTGCCGCAACAGGTCGAAAGCGCGCTGCGCAACGAGCTGCTTGAAGGTTTCGCGATCGCTCGGGAAAAAGAACTTCTCCCACCGCGTCGGCTGATTTCCCGAACTCAATGCGACGAAGACAGTCCCGACCGGTTTCTCTTCGCTACCACCCGTCGGGCCCGCGACTCCCGTGGTCGCGATCCCATGCGTCGTGCCGGTCCGCCTCCGCAATCCTTCCGCCATCTCGGTCGCGATCTGCTCGCTCACGGCACCGAATTTCTCAATCGATTCGCGTGAAACACCGAGGGTACGGATCTTTTCTTCATTGGAATAGGTAACGTAGCCAGCAACAAATACTTTCGAGGCACCCGGAACATTGGTGATTTGATCTGCCAGAAAACCGCCCGTGCATGACTCGGCCAGCGCCAGAGTTTGCCCCCGCTCCGAGAGGAAACGGACAAGAACGTCCGCCAGAGTCTCATCGCTCGCGCTGAAGATCGCGTTGTCCAGTTTTTTGCGAATAATTTCCTGCGCCTGCGTGACTGCTACAGCGCTACCGATAACGCGTACCTCAACTTCACCCGGACGCGCACAATAACCGAGCTCGATTTCCGGAATCGCCAGGACCAAGTCACCAATTTTTTTCTCAATGATGGATTCGCCCATGTTGGCAATGCGAAAAGTTCGCATCGCAACTTTCTTCGATCCGATGGCGATCCGGCGCAAAATTGGCGCGACGAAATTGGTGAACATTGGTTGCAACTCTCGCGGCGGCCCCGGCAGCAAAAACAAGTGCGGCGATGGAACGGCTGGATTGATATTCGCCGGCACATAGAGGCCGGGAGCAGTCCCATTCTCGTTAGGCAAAACGTCCGCCCCCGCCGGAACCAATGCTTGCCGCCAGATCCGTTTCGTAGTTGGTATTCGGAGCGCCGCGAGCCGGCTGCGGATCGCTTCCCTGACAATTGCGTCCTCGAGAAGCGGCAACTGTAAATAGCCGGCTACGAGTTCGCGGGTGATGTCATCGCTCGTCGGCCCAAGCCCGCCCGTCACAAAAACAATCTCGGCCCGTGAGGAAACATCAGCTAGCGTGCTCTGAATGGCATCGCCATCGGGAATCGTGCGCTGTTCGTCGATGCGAAGCCCAAAATAAAAAACTTCGCGTGCGATGAAGGCAAGATGGGTATTGAGCACGTCACCGAGCAGGATTTCCGTTCCAGTGTTAATGACGATGACGCGCATGTGACAAGGTGACTAGTTAAAAGAGTTACAACGTTACAACGGAGAAGCCGAGTGGCTAACGCCGAGCTTCTCTACAGGCTTGAGGGCTGCGCACAGATACAACGGGCAAGATGCCCGTTGGCCCCACAGCCAGGATGGCTGTGCTACAACGGCGGGCTCGCAGGAGCTCGCCCCTCCAGTACAGAATGATAACCGCTCGAAGGTTTGCGGTTACCCCGATGTAACCTTGTAACGATTTAACTTTTTAACGGGGGCCGAAGGCCCATTACGCCGCGTCTTTATCCTGCTTCTTGCGAATGAGAGGAAGTTTCTTTCCTTCCACCACCGCGCGATTGATCGTGACTTCGGCGATGTCCTCGCGGCTCGGCACGTCATACATGATGTCGAGCATGATGCGCTCGAGCATGGATCGCAACGCGCGCGCGCCAGTTCCCTTTGTCACGGCCTGCGCTGCCAGCGCCTTCAGTGCGTCCTTTGTTACCGACAATCGCACATTCTCCATCGAGAAAAGTTTGGTGTACTGCTTCACCATCGCGTTCTTGGTGTCGGTCAAAATCGCGACCATTTCTTCCTCGGTTAACGCGTCCAGCGCGGCCACGACCGGCAAACGGCCGATGAATTCGGGAATCATTCCGAACGCCAGCAAATCTTCCGGTTCCACCCGTCGCACCGCTTCCCGCGCCAGGGCCGCCTCTACTTCCAATGTAGGACTGCCAAAACCCATCACTTTTTGGCCGACGCGTTTCTGCACGATTTTATCGAGGCCGACAAACGCGCCACCGCAAATGAACAGAATCTTTTCGGTATTTACCTGGATGTATTCCTGGTGCGGATGCTTGCGCCCGCCTTGTGGCGGAACGTTGCACGTGCTGCCTTCAAGAATTTTCAACAACGCCTGCTGCACGCCTTCGCCACTGACGTCGCGTGTAATCGAAACGTTGTCGGTCTTGCGACCGATTTTATCGATCTCATCGATGTAAACGATGCCGATCTCGGCCCGTTTTACGTCGTAGTCCGCATTTTGCAGCAAGCGCAGGATTATGTTCTCGACATCTTCTCCGACATAGCCGGCTTCGGTCAGCGTGGTCGCGTCGGCAATGCAAAACGGAACATCGAGAATCTTTGCTAGCGTTTTGGCCAGCAAAGTCTTGCCCGAGCCGGTTGGGCCGATGAGGAGGATATTGCTCTTTTCGATTTCGACGTCGGCAAATGGATCGGGCTGGAACGCAGCCGATGAATCGGAGGGCGCGCCCGCTTGCATGACTCTTTTGAAATGGTTGTGCACCGCGACCGAAAGGGTCTTTTTCGCGATGTCCTGCCCAACGACATATTGATCGAGTGATCGGCGAATTTCCGCCGGTTTGGGGACCCGAATAGTCGAAGACTGCCGCCGGGCGTCTTCGTTCAGCTCCTTATCCAGGATGCTTTTGCAAACATTGATGCAACTGTCGCAAATATAGACCCCGGGACCGGCGATCAGCTTCCGCACTTCGGCATGGCTCTTCCCGCAGAAAGAGCACATGGTGAGGTTCGAAGCCCGTGCCATAAGAGCGCTACCTTTTAAGCAGCTTCTATTCCCCGAGTTTGCGGGGTAACGCGGCCTCCGCCACGGCTACATTTCGGTCCGATCCGTCTCCGCCGGCACCGTCAAGCAGCTTCGCTTCCTTGCGCGATTTGATCACCTCATCGACCAACCCGTAGTCCCGCGCTTCCGCGGCCGACATGTAATAATCGCGGTCGGAATCCAGCCGTACTTGCTCCTCGGATTTGCTGGTGTGCTGCGAAATGATTCTGATCAGGCGCTTCTTCAACTTGAACATGTAATCGACCTGGCGCTCCACGTCGCTGGCCTGTCCCTGTGCACCGCCGGAGACCTGATGGATCATGATGTCGGAATTCGGCAGGGCAAAACGCTTGCCTTTGGTTCCGGCGCACAACAACACCGCGCCCATGCTCGCCGCCATGCCGAGGCAGTAGGTCGTTACATCGCAGGTGAGAAACTGCATCGTGTCGTAAATTGCCAGCCCGGCGGTGACGGAGCCGCCCGGCGAGTTGATATAAAGATTGAGGTCCTTCTTTCCATCCTCCATTTGGAGGAAAAGCATCTGGGCAATGACCAAATTCGCGATGTGATCGTCAATCGGGGTGCCAATGAAGATGATCCGGTCCTTGAGCAGCCGTGAATAGATGTCATAGGCGCGCTCTCCTCGGCCGGTCTGCTCGACCACCATCGGGACCAGCACACTTTGGGAAATATTTTTACCTAGTTTGCTCATGAATTTTTATCGTTTCTTTTGCTCCGGCTACCGGCGTTTCGACGTTAACATTTGCCTTAAGAAAATCAATGGTCTTACCCAGCAGGATCTCTTCCACCAGGGCGTTTATTCCCTCGTGTTCGTCGATTTCTTTGCGCATCTTTTCCACCGAAATATTGTAATGCGCAGCCTGATTTCGGATCCGTTCCTCGACTTCCTCAGGGGTGACTTGAATCTTCTCCGCCTCGGCGATGCGATGGAGGATGAAATTCGTTTTCAAGCGATGCGCCGCCAGCGACCCGGCCCCTTCCACCAGCTCCTTTTCCTTACTTTTCAGCATTTCATCGGGCACACCGCGCTGGCGATTACGCTGCACCAACTCCCCCAGGGCGCGCCGCGTTTCGTTGCGCAAAAGCTGCGACGGTAAATCGAATTGGGTTTGCTCCTGCAAAGCCTTTACGATTTGCGATTCCTTCGCTTGCTCCATGGCATGCTCCTTCTCGTGCTCGAGATCGTGGGCTACCATCGCGCGCAATTCCGCCAGGGTTTTGTCTTTGGTCAATTTTATCGCGAAGGCATCGTTTAATTCCGGCAATACTTTTTGTTTAATCTCGCGCAAAGTGACGGCGTAATCTGCCTTCTTGCCGGCCAGTTCTTTCACCGGCAAGTCCGCCGCAAAGGTCACGATGACCAATCGTGTCTCCTCCTTTTTCTGTCCGATTAATTGCTCGCAAAAATTTGGCAGAAAATTGTCTGGCGCCAATCGCAGCCAGAACTTCTTCCCACCATGCAAATTCTTGCTCGCTTCCGGCGCAATCTCACTGATCGGTCGGCCCTCGATCGTGCCTTCGAAATCAATCACTGCAAAATCTTCCATTTGCAGGGCGCGCTCGGGCTGCACTTCTACGAAATCAGCTGATTGCTCGCGCAAACGCTCCATCGCCGTGTTCACTTCTTCCTCCGTGACCTCGAGCGGTGGCAACTGTACGGTAATGTTCTTATAATCTGGCAATTCAAATTCAGGCGCCGTGATCACGGTTGCGCGATACCGCATCGTTTTGTCATCGCCAATCTTGACGTCCTCCAGATTTGTCAGCGATACCACCCGCAATTGTTTTTCGGCAACCGCATCGCGATAACTTTTTGAGACCAGTTTTTTTGTCAGCTCTTCCTGAATTTCCTTTCTAAACTTCGCTTCGATCACTCGCCGTGGCGCTTTCCCCGGCCGATAGCCTGGAATCTTGGCATGGCGCGCAAAGTTATCCGCGATCGCATTCCACTCTTTTGCGACCTGCTCCGGCGGCAATTCAATTTGCAGCGTAGAAACGGAATCTGGCTGCTTTTCGACCTCGACTTTCATGAAGGATAGCGACCTTACGCCGCGCGCATTTATAGGGCAACCGCTCCCGGTTGCCGCCATGATGAGTGACAGGCGAACTCGCGCCACAATGACGGTCATCCCGAGCGCCGGTCATCCCGAGCGAAAGTCGAGGGATCCCCGGGGACGTTACCTTTAAGCTTTCGCAGCGGGATCCCTCGACTTCGCTCGGGATGACGATCACACGCGCTCGCCGCGCACGAAAACATCGCGCACCAGCGAAACTCCAAACCAATACGCAAGCTCGCGATAATCTTCGCAATCGCAGATCGCAAAATTCGCAAGTTTGCCGACTTCCAATGAGCCTATTTCGCCGACTCGATTCAAACTCGCGGCCGCATTAACGGTAGCCGCCGCGATGGCTTCCGCTGGGCTCATCCGCATTTGGGTAACCGCAAGTGAAAGCATCATCGGCATCGACGTGCTCGGTGACGAACCGGGATTGAAATCCGTCGCCAACACCACTGCCAGCCCGGCATCAATCATGGCGCGCGCATCCGGATACTTTTTCGAACCAAGCGCATAAACCGACCCTGGCAGAAGAACTGGCTGGACGTTGGCTTTTGCCAGCGCGTTGATTCCATCGCCAGCAGTTTGCTCGAGATGATCTGCGGTCGTGGCTCCCAGTTCCGCCGCCAAGCGTGCGCCACCGCCGTTAGTCAATTGATCTACGTGCATCCGCAATTTCAATCCGTGCTGTTTCGCTGCGGTCAGAATGCGATGGGCGTCTTCGACATCGAAGTAGTCTCGCTCGCAAAAGATGTCGCAGTATTCTGCCACCTTCTCTCGTGCAATTCGCGGCAACATCTCTTCAATGATGAAAGAAATGTAACCAGCACGATCCTCCCGAAATTCCGCCGGGACGGCGTGAGCGCCCAAGAACGTGGGGACCGTCTCCAGCGGCGTTTCCTTTCCGATGCGCTGGATTACCCGCAAAATTTTCAGTTCGTCTTCAAGGGTGAGTCCGTAGCCGGACTTTGCTTCCACCATTGTCGTTCCATTTCGCAAAAACCAGCTCGCGCGTTTTTTCCCGAGCAAATAAAGGTCATCTTCGCTGGCTGCGCGCGTTGCCCGCACCGTTGTCCGAATTCCGCCCCCCCT
>QHRJ01000137.1 GCA_003220075.1 Verrucomicrobiota bacterium | reverse complement strand
TTCAGCCAATGCGCGCGCTGATCTTCGCTCAGTTCTTTCTCCGTCTTAACCGCCATATCGCGTCGCCGTGACTATAATTTCAGCATCGCTCCCCCGTCACGACAAATGCTCAAACATCAAACCTGCGCATCGCGCTGGGGCCACCCAAAGTCGCGCACGTTCCGGAAAGTAGCGCCGGGTTAAACGAGTTAATATTTCGGTGTTGCGCCTGCAACATTGAAATATTAACTCGGCCTTTGCCTCTTTTCACTTCTTATTAGGCGAAGGTCCAATCCCCACTTCCAGCGCGTTTCCTCTCTATTGCTCCCAGCGCCGCCGTGCCTCTCCTCAGTGAGGACAAACGGGGTGCCACCGTCGCCTTATTTGAGCCCAGCTACTTCCACCCAAGTTCCCACCCAGGCGTCGCCCAAGCAATCACAACGAGTTAATATTCGGGTGTTGCACCTGCAACATTGAAATGTTGACTCGGATTTGCTCATCTTCCGGTTCTTATTTGGGCGAGGCCGAGGCCGCTTGCCGCGCGCTTTCACCCATCGCTTGGAGCCGTCGTCGCCAGGCTTTCTGGCCCAAATAATTCCCCGGGAGCAGCCGGGCAGGCAGCAGCGGATCTATTTTAATAGCAGCCAACCAGGCTTCACGCTCCTCCGACATCCAGCGAAAGAGTTTCTTCGCCGCAACTTCAGTTTTGAGAACACCGCTTGGCCGTCGGCCCAAAATTTTCAGATGCCGGGAATAGCTTTGGTTGATACGATCAAAATTCCAGGCGCCGTTAACGATTTCCTCGTCTGACTCGCCAGCGCAAGCACGTGCCTCCAAGAGGACGAGTAACTCAACATTAATGGAACCTCTGGCGAGGGTACGCTGTTCTTCCTCCATCGGATCCGGCGTGACCCAGACACTATTCTGCAAACAACCGAAATCCCTGGCGCGCAGATAGCGTCGCAACCATTCTCGCTCCGCGTTTTGTCCGCTTGGAATATCGAAAATAACCAGGCGCCAACGGCCATCCCAGGCACGCCCCCACCGCACTTCCGGATCTCTCCCGCCCAGGGCGTGGAGGCGTCCCCGCGCGGATAAGCGATACACTCGATCGTTTCGCTCTTTGGATTTCCGTGTGACCCATTTGCGTTGCTCGAGCCGCCCCATCTGGATGAGCAGACCGTTCCGATAAGCCCAGCCTTCGTAGGACTCAAAAAGGCTGCGCCAACTTGGATTCACCAGTAAGTCGGCTGACCACAACAAAATATTTAACAATTCTTCAGTCTTTGGTCCCATAAGGAAATGAAAGTCGGAGTCGTCGGTTGTGTTAACATTTTGCTGTTGCAGATGCAATACTGAAATGTAAACTTCTGCTGCTTCGTCGAGGGCCCTCCGGATTGAGTGACGACTCCCCCGACACAAGAAAACTCACAACAAATCGAGTTGCGGCTTTTGCGATTGAGGAAGGATTTGCGCCGATCTTTTGCGTTTTGATTTGCCGTGAGCGACCGCGCCGTTCGGGTTTTCTAAATGCGCAAGGATGTCCTTGGCACGATCCAGAATTTCTCTCGGCAGACCGGCCAGCCGTGCGACCTGAATTCCATAACTCTTGTCCGCGCCGCCCGGAACGATCTTTCGCAAAAAAATGATCTGCTCGTTCCATTCCCGCACCGCGACATTGAAATTCACCACCCCTTTTCGTTCCACCGCCAATTTGGTCAGCTCATGATAATGGGTGGCGAACAGCGTCCGTGCCTTGATCTTGTCGTGGAGAAATTCCGCCACGCTCCAGGCAATCGACAAGCCATCGAACGTTGAAGTTCCGCGTCCGATTTCATCGAGAATAATGAGACTGCGCTCGGTCGCATTATTGACGATGTTTGCGGTCTCGTTCATCTCCACCATGAAAGTGGATTGGCCGCGCGAAAGATCGTCGCTCGCGCCCACCCGCGTGAAAATGCGATCAACCAAACCGATCTCGGCGCTGGTTGCCGGCACGAAACTTCCGATCTGCGCCATCAGCACGATAAGCGCGACCTGACGGATGTAGGTTGATTTCCCCGCCATGTTCGGCCCGGTAATGATAGCAAGCCGCAACTTTTCGCCGTCGAGCTCGGTATCGTTAGGAACGAATTTCTCTTCCACCAGATTTTGATCGAGAACCGGGTGCCGGCCGTCGCAAATCGTTAGCCGGCACGATTGATTCAATTGCGGGCGGCAGTAATGGAACAACCGTGCTGTTTCTGCCAGCGAACAGATCGCATCCAGAGTTGCGATTGCACCCGCTGTTTTTTGCAACGGTCCAAGTTGCGTTAGGGTTTCCTCGCGCAATTTTTGAAAAAGCGAATACTCCAGATTTCTCGCACGCTCGTCCGCGCCCAGAATTTTTGCCTCCATTTCCTTCAATTCCGGCGTAATAAAGCGCTCGCCGCCGACCGTTGTTTGCTTGCGCGTGTAATGCGGTGGCACGTTCGCCAGATTCGATTTCGTGATTTCGATGAAATAACCGAAGACGGAATTGAAGCGCACCTTCAGCGATTTGATTCCGGTCTCGGCAATCTCGCGCTCCTGCAGCGCGTTGATCCAGTTCTTCCCATCGCGTGAGGCAGTCCGGAGCTCATCAAGCTGGGCATCAAAATCATCGCGAAAAATGCCGCCCTCTTTCAACGCCAGCGGGGCATCGTCCACCAGCGCGCTCTGCAGCTTTGCTGCCAGCTCTGGCATTTCCGCGATTTCATTTTGCAAATGATGAGCCAAGGATTCAGCCGGGGGCAGCCGTGTCGCCTGCTCTGTCGCGGCCGGCACGGCCGCCTCTACAGAATTCAGCGCATCGCGCGGAGGAGTGCCTATATCTTTCCCAAATTCGATCCGCTCGGTCAGCTTGCCGAGTTCGCGCTTAAGTTCCGGAATTCGTTGGAGGGAACTTTTCAGGGTGACGAGATCGCGCGCGTTTCCAGAAACTTGCGAGAGCCGGCCGGCGGCTCGCTCGATATCGCGAATCGATTTGAACGCGCTGCGTAACGACCCCAGCAAATCGGATTCATGCAGCAAATCCGCAATTATCTGCTGCCTACAATTCAGTTTGTTCAAATCACGCAGGGGCTGCAAAATCCAACTGCGCAATTTTCGTCCTCCCATGGGCGTGACCGTACGATCGAGCACCGCCAGCAAGCTGGTATCGCGAGCGCCGCGCGATTCGACCAGATCGAGATTCGTCTGGGTCGCCGCGTCCAGCACCACGTGATCATTCGCCGATTCGCACCGTAACGACGAAAGATGATCAATCTTCCGACGCAGTTGATGTTTGAGATAATGAATGATCGCGCCCGCGGCGCCGATCGCCGCCGGCATTTCCGCGCAACCGAAACCATCAAGTGATTTTGTTTTGAAATGCTCGCATAATGTAAACGTCGCCTGTTCGGGCAGGAAGGCGTAGCTGTCATGCGTCAGGGCATGCTCGATCGCAGCGAAACGCTCGCGCTGTTCCTCGCTCACCAAAATTTCCGACGGCCCGGCCCGGGCCAGTTCATCCGCCAGCGCCGCCTGCGTGTTTAGCTGCATTAGACGAAATTCGCCGGTCGTTAAATCTGCATAGGCAAACCCGAAAAAGGTCCGAGCCGGACTGGCGGATTCGTGTTCATAAATAGCGCCGAGATAATTCGAGCGCTTCGCCTCCAACAAACCGAGTTCGCTCACCGTTCCCGCGCTGATGATTTGCGTGATATCGCGCGTCACGATCCGTCCCGGCTGCGGCTCGCTGGTTTGATCGCAAATCGCGACCCGCTTACCCGCCTTGATCAGCTTTGCGATATAATTTTGCGCCGCGTGATACGGCACCCCGCACATTGGCACGCTGTTGCGTTTCGTCAGCGCGACATTGAGCAGGCCGGCCGCCTCCTTCGCGTCCTCAAAAAACAGCTCGTAAAAATCACCGAGCCGAAAGAGCAGCAGCACATCCGGCGGCACACTTCCGCGCAGACGCTGGTACTGCTGCATCATCGGAGTAATCACGTCAGCCATTTCCGACCAAGATGAATTCAGCGGTCGCTAATTGCGAGTTTGGAATTGCAGGCAAAGGGCGGACGCGCCGTTTACGTCCCGAATCGTGGGACACGGCGGCGCGTGTCCCTCCAGATGACTTGGCTCAATCCCGCAGCGTATTCATCCCCTGGCGGATGATCCGATCGATCAACTGCGCATAGGGCAAGCCCGCCTTGCCCGCCGCCTGGGCGAAGTCTTCGTCCTCGGCTAGAATCGGATTTGGATTCGCCTCAATGAAATAAATTTCGTTGTTCGGTGTTAACCGCAGGTCGATGCGAGCGTAGCCATCAATAGTGAGCAGACGGTAGATGCGTTTACACGTTTCTTCGATGCGGGCGAGCAGCGCCGGCTCGAGAGCGACGGCGAATTTGTTCTGCAAGCCCCAGCGTTTGCGATATTCCTCGTCCCACTTCGCGCGATAAGTCGCAATCTTCGGCTCATCCGGCGGCACCTCCCGGAAAACCAGCTCGCGGATCGGAAAAACCTTCAATCGCAGGTTACCCATCAAGCCCACATAAAGTTCGCGGCCCTCAATGTATTCCTCAGCGATCACATCGGCGTCGTGCTTCTCGTGAATGAACGCCGCGCGTTCCCGGAACTGCTCGTCTGTCTCAACAAAGGAGGCCTGCGAAATACCGTAGGAAGCTTCTTCTTTTACCGGCTTCACCAGAATCGGGAACTTAAGCTGCTTGGGACGGGCAATGCGTTGACCGCGCGGAATGACGACGAAATTCGGAACGTGGATGCGATGATAATGCAGAATTTTTTTCGAGATGCCTTTGTGTTTGCAAAGAACGAGTCCGGTCGCGCTGCAACCGGTGAAAGGGACGCCTTGCATTTCGAGAAAGGAAACAATGTTCTGATCGAATCCGCGGTTATTCTTGAATTGGTCAGCGAGATTAAAAATTACGTCGGGCGCGAAGTTTTCCAGTTTTTGCCGCACCAGATCGAGATCATCAAAGATGGCGAGATGCTCTGCAGTGTAGCCGAGCGTGCCGAGCGCGCCCAGGACGTTCGCCTCCGTTTTCCAATCCTCCGTCTTCATCTCCTTGCTTAAGTCCTGGTCGATCGTGGTCGGTCGGATGGCGTCGAAAAGGGCGAGGACTTTGAGTTTGTTTTTCACGCTATTTCGTGCGCTTGAATTTGCCGGTGAAAAGATAGTTCATGACCAAGGTAGTAATAAACGCCGAGACGCGAAAGTCCTGCTGTGGGTCATCATCATGCACGTGGAGCCCGAGATGGTCGCAACGCTCGATCAACCGCGTAAGAAGTTCGTTTACGCGGTACTTCTTCTCGTTAGTCCACAGGCAGACGGCATTGAGAAGCCGGCGACGCCGCAGACGCAAATAGGAGCTGGCCTTTAAACCGGTGGGCGCAGCGAAAAGCTGGCGCAGATCGGTGTCGTAAAAGTCCGGATAAGTATCGGCGTAAAGCTTCCGTTTACGCGCGTAATAAGTTTTGAGCTTGATGTTAAGACAATTGTATTCGGCCAGACGATACCCCGGGATTTGCAGCGGCAGCTGCCCCACCAGTGATCGCATTAGTTCATCGACGTATTCCAGCTTTTGCAATGCCCTCCAACCAGCATAACGCGTGCGCCAGTCGAGCCCAGGCGTGAGCCAGACCGCAAAGGTCTCCGCAAAATCTTCATCGGGATGGCTCTGCGCATACCAGTCATCGAGATTCACCACATAGCTACGACTGAAGGGGCGGGGCCGATAGGAGTCGGGCGTTTCCGCGCGTGAAGTGCGCCCGAAGACTTGCCGCCATCTTTTCTTCCGCGGGATCTGATAGGCATAGTTGTAGGCGTGAGCAGCTTCGTGCCGGATTAGTTTCATGAACCACTCTTTGGTCCCACCTTCGACCTCGAGCATCATCGTTCGCTCGAGCGCGCGCAGCCGATCGTGCACGAGAAAAAACGGCACGAAGATCGCAGGAATGCCCACCGGCACGAACCATTCATCGCCGATGTGACATGGCGGATGAAAGACCTGACCTTTCGCAGAGAGTTCGTCATAAAGTTGCTTGATCAACGGCTCGAGCGTTGTCCCCTCAAGCTGCAAACCAAGTGTGGAGATGCGGTGCTCGAGAAGCTGTTCGTCACTCAGCGATGCCCAATCGGCCGCTTCCATCTCGCGCAAAGTATCAATCTTTTCCGTCTTCGAAAGGTAATGATGCAGAATTCACGCTCGAAGAGCTGAGAAAACTGAATCCAAACTGCACCATGATCTCGTCGAATCGATTTGAAGCCATCTGGCCTATGAAACTTCTCGTCACCGCCTGTCTCGTTACTCTCTTCAGCACCAACCTTCTCGCGCAAAGCTCGACCCCAGCGATGGCTCCGATCCAGGTGATGGTGCTCGGTACATATCATTTCGGCAATCCTGGAAAGGACATGCACAACATGAAAGTCGACAGTGTCCTCACGCACGCCAAACAGGCGGAGCTCGCCGAGGTCGCCTCGCGCCTCGCCAAATTCCATCCGACCAAGATTGCGGTGGAAATGCAGTCTGATCGGGCCGATTTCGTCGCCCATAAGTTCGACGGGTTTGCGCCGGAAACATTGAGCAAAGATCCGGGCGAATGCATTCAGATCGCGTTTCGTCTCGCTCATCAGCTTGGCCAGAAGTCCGTCTATGGCATCGATGAGCAAAGCAATACGATTGATTACTTTCCATTCGACAAAGTCGATGCCTACGCCAAAGCACACCAGCAAGGTGCCGCACTCGGCCGGATGCAGGAGAAGGTTGAGGAACTGATCAAACAAATGGAAACCGCGCAGAAAACGAAGCCCGTGCGGCTCATGCTTGCCGATGTGAATGATCCAGCGCGGGTGCTCTCCGATCACCAGAATTTTTATTACGCGCTCCTCTCGCTGGGGAACGAGAAAGAACAACCAGGCGCGGAGCTGAATGCGGCCTGGTATCAGCGCAACGCCAAAATCTTCGCCAAGCTTACCCAGATCGCGCAGCCCGGTGACAGCGTCCTTGTTGTCTTCGGGTCAGGCCACGCCTTTTGGCTCCGACATTTCGTTCAAAACACGCCCGGTTTTCAGCTTGTCGAACCTCGCGATTATCTGCAGTAGCAAAGGATCGTTACCGAGGGATGTCAGTAAGTGCGCCACCTTAGACAAAAACCCGCAGCCACGGCGTCTGTTAAATTGAATCCAATCGCGCTGATTAGTGCATCAGATTTTTAGTTACAAAAGTTAAAAGGGTTACAAAGTTACAGCACTATGATGACTGATGTTCGTTTTGCTTTTCGCCAGTTGTTCAAGTCACCCGGATTTACTTTGCTGGCGTTAATTACGTTGGCGCTGGGGATCGGGCTCAACACCGCCATCTTTAGTTTGATCAATGATTTGTTCCTGCGCGGGCTGCCCTTCCAGCAACCAGCGCGCTTGCTGCACGTCTTCTCGCATTTCAAGGAGCAGACGGTCGATTTCCCACTCTCCGCACCGCGTTTCATGCATTTCCGCGATGGGCAAATCATCTTCGACGGATTTGCTGGTGAGAACGGTATCGCCGCCACGGTGACCGGACTTGGCGATCCGTTTCAGGTTCCGATCTTCAAGACGACATCGAATTGGTTCGATGTGCTCGGCCTGCGCGCGATTCGCGGCCGCACATTTTTGCCGGAGGAAGAGGAAGGCGCCGATGTCGCTGTGGTCACGGATCGTTTTTGGAAAGGGCGACTGGGCGGCGATCCAAACGTGATCGGGCGCGCGCTCACACTCGACGGCGTCTCGCACACGATTGTTGGGGTGATACCGAAGCTACCGGTCTCATGGACCGGACCGAACGCGGATATCTGGACCACCAAGCCGTTCATCATCCCGGGTTTTTCGCATGAACGAATGATGCGCGGCACCGCGTTTCTACGCGCGGTCGGACGGTTGAAACCGGGCGTGACATTCGAGCAAGCGCGCGCCGCCTTGCAATTGCTCGAGAATAGCTACCGCGCGCAATATCCGGAGAAGATCGATGCGAGATCCGGCACGGTAGTTAAGACGTTGCCGGAAGATGTGACGGAAAACTTGCGGCCTGGTTTCGCCACGCTACTCGCGGCCGTTACCTTTGTCTTGCTCATCGCCTGCAGCAACGTCGCGAATCTACTACTCGTTAGGTTCACCGGGCGTCGTCGGGAGATTTCATTGCGCATGGCGCTGGGCGCGACGCGCGCGAGCGTGCTACGGCTTTTCGTTTTTGAAAGTGTGCTGCTCAGCTTGTTCGCGGGAATTCTCGGCGCGCTCCTCGCCTGGCAGTTGGTGCCACTGGTGCCGCGTCTCGCGGCGAACTTCCTTCCGATCGAAGCCGGCACTGCTACGGCGCTTTCAGTTCCCGTGCTCGCATTTGCGATTGCGCTCTCGCTGCTGACCGGTCTGTTAATGGGCTTAT
>QHRJ01000320.1 GCA_003220075.1 Verrucomicrobiota bacterium | reverse complement strand
AGCGGCTATCGGAATCTTCCAGACAAGACTGATGAGGCCTTTACCGAAAATGGATGGTTTCGCACCGGCGACCTGGGTCACTTCGATGACAATGGTGAGCTTCACCTGCTCGGTCGTCTCTCCACCCTGATCAAAACCGAGAGCGGCGAGAAGATCCAAACCGAGGATGTCGAGGCGGCTTATGCTGAGGAATCCGCTATTCGCGAGATTGGCGTGCTCGGGGAAAAAGGGAAACTTGTCGCGCTCATAGTTCCGGACCGGGCGAGCAGCGACGATGGGAAAGACGCCGTGCGCAAGGCGATCGAAACAGCTTCAAAGCGGCTGCCGAGTCATCAGCGCATTTCCGATTACGCGATCACTCCCGATGCCTTACCGCGCACGCGGCTTGGCAAAATCCAACGGCATCGCCTGGCCGAGCGCTACAAAGAAGCGAAAAAAGGCGGCGAGAAAGCTGCCGCCGCCCAGCCGATGTCTGTCGAGGAAATGTCGGGCGAAGATCACGCGTTGCTCGAAGATTCTTCTGCGCAATCTGTTTGGGAATTGCTCGCAAAACGATACCGCGGCAAGCGACTGACGCCGGACACAAGTCCGCAGTTCGACCTCGGCATCGACTCACTCGAATGGCTGAATCTGACGCTCGAAATCGGCGAATCGAGCGGAGTGGAATTGAGCGAGGAGGCGATCGCGCGCATCGAGACCGTGCGCGATCTCCTGCGCGAAGTCACGGAGGGCGGCGAAGGCGAAGCGGTCGATCCGCTGAAAAATCCGGACGAAGTTCTCGATGAGAAACAAAAGCAGTGGCTCGAGCCACTCGGTCCGGTCGCTGCGGGGACGGCACGCTTTCTTTACGCCGTAAATCGAGTGTTGATGCGTCTGTTTTTTCGCATCCGTGCTGAGGGATTGGAACATCTGCCGGAAGATCGACAATGGGTGCTCACGCCCAACCATGTCAGCTATCTCGATCCGTTCGCAATCGCCGCGCTACTCGATTGGAGCCAATTGCGCAATACTTATTGGGCCGGTTGGACCGGCATCATCTTCGCTAATCCACTGATGCGCTTCCTAAGTCGACTGGGAAAAATTCTACCGGTCGAACCAATGCGCGCCGCGCGTTCGAGCCTGGCCTTTGGCGCGATCATCCTGAAAAAGAAAAAGAACCTGGTGTGGTTTCCAGAAGGCGAACGCTCGGCCAGCGGGAAACTTCAAGAATTCAAGCCGGGCATTGGAATGTTGCTGGAGCATTTTCCGGCAGCTGTGATTCCTGTTTTCGTTCACGGCACTCACGAAGCTCTGCCGCCTGGAAAGTTTTTCCCGCGGCCGCATGCGATTCGTATTGTATTGGGAAAGCCGTTTGATGGGCGTGAACTAAAAGGAAAGGGGCGAGGCGAAAAACCGCACCAGAAGATTGCGAGCGCTTTACAGCACAAAGTAGCTGAACTTGGGTGAGCTGGTCGCCAACACCTTTATGAAGACCGCAGA
Organism: Verrucomicrobiota bacterium; assembly: GCA_003220075.1. GTDB lineage: Bacteria > Verrucomicrobiota > Verrucomicrobiia > Chthoniobacterales > UBA10450 > AV69. The sequence continues at coordinate 603 of QHRJ01000320.1, read as the reverse complement.
AAATGGGATCGAGTGCGAAATGACGAAGCACGAATGACGAAGTCCGAAGAAAGGCCGTCTCGCGTATTATTCGGGCTTCGTCATTAAGGCCGCCACTCGAGAATCATGCTATTATCGCCCTCCAAGCATGCGTGAGTGCCGAATGGCGCTCCAAGCGTGTTCATGAGATTGCAAAGCTGCCGTGCATCCGCGGCCGATGTGCGCTCGAGTCGGAAGCGGTGCATCTGTGTGGGAACCAGCCGTGCCGACAGAAGATATAGTCGGGGAGGAAATCGCCGCAACCGTAGAGAATGAGGCGACCTTTGAAAACTTCGATAGCTTTGACGTGATGGGAAGAGTGACCATGCACGATCGAAAAACCTTCCTCGATCAAGCGATGCGCGAATGCGATCTGTGCCGGAGGAATGTCATAGCCCCAGTTGCCGCCCCAGTGAATCGACGCGACGAGCAAATCACCCGGTCGTTGAAATTGTCGCATTCCTGCCGCGATCCGCGACGCGGTAGTTTCGGAAAGATCGTCCAACAAGTTCACCCCCGGGCAAACGCTGGTGGCGTCCCACTGACGCGGAATCCCGCTCGTTGTCGATCCAAACGAGAAGAGAA
>QHRJ01000136.1 GCA_003220075.1 Verrucomicrobiota bacterium | reverse complement strand
TAAGCTACTAATTATTGATGGGAAAATCGGCTTTGTCGGTGGGGCCGGAATTGCCGACCTATGGACTGGCAACGCCGACTCGCCGCAACATTGGCGCGACAATCATTACCGAGTCACCGGGCCGGTCGTTGCGCAGCTCCAGGCGAGCTTTGCAATCAGCTGGTTAAAAATATGCGGTGAAGTGCTGCATGGTCCAAATTATTTCCCGCCGCTGGCAAACACTGGTCCGTACCTGGCGCAGGCAATCCGAGGCGGCGCCCATTATGAAAATCTCGACTTGATGTATCTGCTTGCGATTGCTTCTGCCCAAAAAATCTTGCGAATCGAGAACGCCTACTTCCTCCCGGACGATCTGGTGCGTAAGGAACTAATCGAAGCAGCGAAGCGGGGTGTGAAGGTAGAAATCGTTGTTCCAGGAAAAAAGATCGATCAAAAACTGGTGCGTCTGGCCTCGAGACGACATTGGCCGGAATTGATCCGCGCCGGCGTCAGGATTTTTGAATATCAACCGACCATGGTGCACGTGAAGTTGATGATTGTGGATGACATTTTCGTCTCGATCGGATCGGGGAATTTCGATAATCGCTCGGTTCGCTTGAACGACGAAGCCAATCTCGATGTATTGGACCGCGACTTCGCCGCACAGCAAACGCATCTTTTTGAAAGCGACAAAAAGCAGTCGCGGGAAGTGACGCCGGAGGAATTGCGCGGCTTACATTTTGCAAATCCGTTTCAGCAAGCGGCCGGTCTGTTCGCTCCGCAATTGTAACTTTGTCATCTCGAGCGGAAGTCGAGACATCTCTTGCTATTTCGCTCTACCAAAAAAATTAGAGATTCCTCGACTACGCTCGGAATGACAAAAATGTGCAGCTCGGCGCTTGGCTGAAGCGTCCCTGTTATCTCGATCACCACCTATGGAAAGCGGGATGCCCTTCCTTTACCGCGACGAAGGTTCCGCGGCAGGTTGCACAAGCTTTTCCATTGGCGCTCAAGGTCCCCTCCACCGTCGCGCGATCATCGGTTGATTCGACAACTTTCGCTGACAAAGAAACCGGTCCGTTTGATGGTGTCGGCCGTAACAGTTTGATCGCGTAATCTGCAGTAACGGTACAGGGCGGATGGTCTGCGCCAGTTTTGTTCATCAAGTGCCAGGCCGCCGTCCAATTGCAGTGGCAGTCGAGTAGCGTGCCGATGATTCCGCCGTTCAAAACGCCAGGGAATGCCTCGTATTTCGGCTGCGGCATCCATTCCGCAATGACTTCTTCTCCTTTCGGAAAACTGCGAATGCGCAAGCCTTCGGCGTTGGCCGGTCCGCAACCCCAGCATGAATTGTTCGGCGCGTACTTTTCCTGAAGTGATTTATTCATTGTAGCGGCGCTCTATGAGCGCCGAAATTAACAAAGCTCGGCGGTCATAGACCGCCGCTACAGATTCAAATTCACGCGCCGTTTTTTGATCCGCCAGCGTAAGAGCGCGGCGCTGGCCCGGTGTAAAGTGATAGTGGCCGAATCAACCGATTGTTGTCGTGTTGCTCGACTACATGTGCGCACCAGCCAGCGACGCGCGAGGCGGCGAAGATCGGCGTATTCAACGCCGAATCGAATCCCAACATTGTTAACACCGGCGCGGCGTAAAGATCGACATTGGCGCACAAATGTTTTTCGCGCTCCATCGTTTGCTCGAGCTTCTCGCAAATCGGAATCCAATTTTCTTTGCCGGTGCGTTTGCCCAGATCGCGCCCGATTTCGCGCATCGTCGGCACTCGCGAGTCGCCTTTTTTGTAAACGCGATGACCGAATCCCATGATCTTCGCTTTCTTCGCCAGTTGGTCTTTCAACCAATCTTCGGCACGTTCGGGGGTTTTAATTTCATCGAGCATTCGCATCGATTGTTCATTCGCGCCGCCGTGCAACGGTCCTTTCAAGGCGGCGCACGCGCTCGTCACCGCTGCGTAAATATCCGCCAGGGTCGATGCCGTCACCCGCGCGGCAAAGGTCGAGGCATTGAACTCATGATCCGCGTACAAAATGAAAATCGTGTCCATCATTTGGATCTGCCAGTCCTGCGGAACTTCACCGCGCAATTTGTAGAAAAGACTTCCCGCCAGGGTCAGATCCTCGCGCTCCGGTAGTGGCTGTTCCCCGTGCGCGATACGATAGCCATCGGTGATCAAGGTCGAAACCTTCGCGATTAATCGAATCGATTTGCGAATGTTGGCCGCGTGCGAATGGTCGTTCAGTTCCAGATCGAACGCCCCCAGCATCGACACGCCCGTACGCAGCATGTCCATTGGATGCGTCTCTTTCGGCATCAATCGCAGCGCATCCAGTACCTGCTTCGGCAGCGTGCGAGCCAAAGCGATTTCTGACGTAAACTTATTGAGCTGCTCCACATCCGGCAGCTCGCCGTTAAGCAAAAGATACGCGACCTCCTCGAAGCTCGCCTTCTCCGCCATCTCGTGGATGTCGTAGCCACGATACATCAGGCCTGCGTTCGGATCGACCCAGCAGATTTGCGTCTCCCCCGCGATCACGCCGGCGAGACCAGGACTGTAAGCCGGTTTGGATTCTTTAGCCGCCATTGGGGTGTTTCTTTACTCGCGAATGGCCAACGTTCAACGGCCAAGATCGACGCTGGCGATTGGAGAGACACGCGATGCCGTGTCCCAAATTTTTGGGCGCCGAACAGCGCGGCGCCCTCCATTTATAGATTACGCGCTGCTCTGGACCAGATTGCCGCCTTTGGATCGTAATCGAGCAATTGATAAAGTTCCTCCCGTGTCTGCATTTTCTCCAGCCATTGGCGCTGACTCCCGCGCGTTTTCAAGTCGCGCAAAAATTCCACGGTTGATTTCATGGAAACGCGAAACGCACTTTGCGGAAAGATCACCATCCGATAACCGAGCTCACGCAATTCATCGAATGAGAGGAGGGGTGATTTCCCGAATTCGGTCATATTTGCCAGCAGCGGTGCCTTCATTTCCTTGGCGAAATCGCGAAATTCCTCTTTTGTTTGCAGCGCCTCCGGGAAAATCGCATCGGCGCCGGCAGCGACGTAAGCCTGCGCTCGCTTCATCGCGCCGTCGAAATTTTCAATCGCCCGTGCATCCGTTCGCGCGATCACCAGAAAATCTTTATCGCGTTTCGCCGCCACCGCCGCTGCAATCTTTTCCTCCATGTCGGCTGACGGGATCAGCGATTTTCCGGCAAGATGCCCGCACCGTTTGGGAAATTCCTGATCCTCCAGATGACAGCCGGCCAATCCCGCGCTTTCCAATTCGCAGATCGTGCGCGCTGCGTTTTCCGCGCCACCAAATCCCGTGTCCGCATCGACAATCGCCGGAATTTTCACCGCCTTGGCGACAAAACCGGCAAGTAACGCGACCTCGCTTAGAGTTAGCAACCCGATGTCCGGTAATCCCGCGGTGCAATTCGCCAGTCCAGCGCCGCTGATATAAACCGCATCAAATCCGGCACGCTCCACCTGGCGCGCGATCGACGCGTTCGGCACACCAGGCATCGCCACGCAATCCTTCGCGATCAACTCGCGCAATCGGGCTGCTTTTGTCATTCCGAGCCCGGTCGAGGAATACCGTTGCGAAACCTTTAAGGTAACTTTGGCGGGATCCCTCGGTCCGAGCCGGACTGGCATTTTCGCTCGGGATGACGGGCTCTTCTTCATCACGGCATCCGCAACAGTTTCATCAAATGATGCACGCCACTCTCCTCCTCGAGCGCCCAGGCGCATTGCAAAATTCTCGCGCAATGATCCCGTCCCAGCGCTGGCGCGACCAGATGCAAAAATTTTCGCTCCAGCTCGACGTCCGAGACCGGATTTTTTGCGTTGCCCAGCGGATAATCGACACGCTTGCTCAACGTGCGGCCATCTTTCAACGTGACATGCACGATGTTCGCCACGGCCTCCGGATAAAGCGCACTTAACTCGGCATTGCGCGTCACTTTCACGTTCTCCAAAAATTTCCAAATCGCCGGATCGGTAAATCGCGAGGGCTGAAATTGTTTGTCGGTCACTTCGCCGTCGATCAACGCGATCGCGGTAATGTATGGTAGACTGTGGTCGGCGGTCTCGCGCGTTTCCGGTCTCCATTTTTCCGGCTCGCTCCCGATAATATCGACCGACGCGTCGTGCGATTCGATGTTAACTGAGGCGATCTGCGAAACATCGCCGATTTGTTCGCGCAAAAACAACGCCGCTTCGATCGCGCTCTGGCTATGATATTCGGCCGGCCAATATTTGATGCTCGTGTTCAAAATCTTCGATGCTGGTCCCTGCGGATTTTGTGGAAATGGCACCGCGAATTTTTCACCAACGTTACCAAGCGAAACGCCGAGTTCTTTCTCGAATCCCATTTGCCCTTCGAAAATCGGCGCCGGCCCGGTCATTCCCGCACGTGCGAGCAGCGCTGAGTAAACTCCATGCCGCGCTGCGTTCGCGAATGCCACGCCTTTCCAATGCGAAAGTTCGCCGGCGCGTGCCTGTCGCATTGCCGCGCAGGCCACGCCCGCGATGTTGACCGCGTGGCGCATTTTTTCCCGCTCAAGTTTCATCAACTTCGCCGACGCCAGCGCGGTCGAGAACGCCCCGTAGGTCACATGGTCCCAGCCCCGCGCGCGAATGCTAGCCGCGTCGCACAAACGGCATTGCACTTCGTAGGCCAGCGCGATCGCGGTAATGGCGGCGCGGCCGTTCGCGCCCACGCTCTCAGCTACCGCCATCACCGCGGAAATATTATCGCTCGGATGCGCCGGTTCCTTCGAAAGATAGGTGTCGTTGTAATCGAAATACCGGATACAACAGCCGGTCGCGAACGCCGCCCAATCAGGCGGTGCCTGATGATGCGTGCCGATGATGGTCGCACCATGTTTCGCGGAAAATTCTGACGCGACTTCGCGTGCGATCCGGCAGGGCTCTTCATGCCATGCGCCCAGCGCGCAACCGATCGAATCGATTACCCGCCGTCTCACTTCGTGTACGGTTTCGCGCGAAAGATCTTCGAAACGCAGGGCCCAAGCGTATTCGGCAAATTGATGGGCGAGCGATTTGGTCATGAAAAAATTGGAAGCTGCAATGTGATGATGAATGGCGCCTAAGCAACATCCTCATCCCGAGCGGAACTGCCAGTCCGGCTCGGACCGAGGGATCCCGCGGCGTTATCCTTAAGGTCACATTGCGGGATTTCTCGACTTCGTTCGGAATGACGGGAAAATGTAACCGTGAGCGAATTTCAATTCGGCGGCGACTTCGTTTGGCACCCCCCACCCGAGCTCATCGCGCAATCGAACCTGCAATTGTTCATCAATCGGCACGGCCTCGGTTCATTCAATGAATTGATGCGTCGCTCGACGACCGACATCCCCTGGTTCTGGGACATGGTCCTGCGCGACCTCGGAATCGAATTCTACAAGCTCTACGAAAAAGTCGTCGATCTTTCAGAGGGAAAAGCGACGCCGCAATGGTGCGTCGGCGGCGAAATGAACATCGTCCACAACCTGCTCGATAAATATGCAGGCACGCCTGTCGACAAAAAAATCGCCATCACATCGGAGACGGAGGACGGCAAGTCGCGCCGGCTGACTTACGCTGAGCTTCGCGCCGAAGTAAATAAAATGGCGGCAGCATTGCGTTCGCTCGGTCTGGGCAAAGGCGATGCCATTGGCGTCTTCATGCCAATGGTGCCGGAAATCGTTATCGCGATGCTCGCCATCATCAAGATCGGCGGAATTTTCTTGCCGCTCTTTTCCGGATTCGGCGCGTCCGCCATCGTGTCACGCCTAAAAGACGCCGACGCCAAAGCGCTTTTCACCGCGGACGGAACCTCTCGCCGCGGAAAATTCTGCGCAATGCAACCAATCGCGGAGGAAGCAGCCGGGCAAGTTCCAACGCTAAAACATTTGATCGTGCTAATGAAAAGCAGCGAGTGGGTTGTAGCTGCCGCTGCCGCTGGCGGCAGAACCGAGGAACCTCTGCCGCTGAGGACAGCGGCAGCTACAACAAAAACCGAGAGAACGAGCGCCGAGGATGTGATGATGCTCATCTACACCTCGGGCACAACGGGGCGGCCCAAAGGCGCAGTACACACTCACTGCGGGTTCCCAATTAAGGCCGCGCAAGACATGTGGCACGGACTTGATCTTCACGGTGACGAGACGCTTTTTTGGCTCACCGACATGGGGTGGATGATGGGCCCATGGCTTGTTTTCGGAACGCTGGTGCTGGGTGCAACCATGATGCTTTACGATGGCGCCCCTGATTTTCCGGAACCGGACCGTCTTTGGAAATTATGTGCTAATCACGGTGTCACCGCGCTCGGCGTTTCGCCTACGCTGATCCGCGCACTCCGAAAATATGGTGACGAAATTGTCAATCGGCACGATCTAACGAGACTTAGGAAATTCGCCTCAACTGGCGAACCGTGGAACCCGGATCCCTGGCTCTGGCTCTTTCGCGTGGTCGGGCGCGAAAAATTGCCGATCATCAATTACTCTGGCGGCACTGAAATTTCTGGTGGAATCCTTATGGGGAATGTGCTGACGCCAATGAAGCCGTGCGCGTTCTCCGGACCGTTGCCTGGAATGGCTGCCGATGTCGTGGATGAAAATGGGAAATCGATTCGGGGAAGAGTTGGCGAGCTCGTAATTCGCGAACCCTGGATCGGGATGACGCGCGGATTTTGGCAGGACCCACAACGTTATCTCGATACCTATTGGTCGCGCTGGCCCGACGTTTGGGTGCACGGCGACTGGGCCACGATTGATGATGACGGACTTTGGTACATTCTCGGCCGGAGCGACGACACTATTAAAATTGCGGGCAAACGGGTGGGCCCTGCGGAAGTGGAATCGATCCTGGTCGCGCATGCACAAGTGAGCGAAGCGGCGGCGGTCGGCGTACCCGATTCGATCAAAGGCGAAGCATTGGTTTGCTTTTGCGTCTTGAAAAATGGCGAAAACGCATCGGCTGACGTTGCCCAGGAGCTAAAACAGAGCGTTGCACGCGATCTCGGCAAAGCGCTGGCGCCACGTGAAATTATTTTCGTCGCCGACATTCCAAAGACACGAAATGCCAAGGTGATGCGTCGCATCGTGCGCGCCGCTTACCTCGGCGAAAAACTCGGCGACACTTCCGCATTGGAAAATCCGTCTGCCATCGATGCGATTACCAGCGCAGGAGCCGGTCAGAAAGTTCCGTCATCCTGAGCCCCGAATGCTTTCGGGGTCGAAGGATCCCGTCGCGTGGTCTTGAAGGTTTCGCCGCGGAATCCCTCCACGTCGGTCATTACCGAGACACCGACTCACATCAAGTCCTCCCATCGAAAGCCGCTCCTGCGGAGCAGCGCTACGATTTCATCGATTTCTTTGGAGCAAATTGTTTGAATCGTCCCTTATGAAAAAACACTCATTTCCTTTCGCGATGATCGCGCTGGCCGTGATCGGCACGGTGACTGCAGCGGGACCGGCGAAGTTTGATGGCGAATTCGTAGACAAGAAATTTCTGGATGGCCAAGGCGTGTTCGAGTTCAGCATTTATCAAAGCGGCAGCGCCCTCGAGATCGCATTCGATGCGGCCTATTCCGACGGCCACGGCGCCACGCCTGATGCGACGGGCGCGGGTAAAGTCAACGGAAACACGGCGCAGTTCACCTGGAAGGACAGTGTCGGCAATACCGGAACGGGTAGCATCAGTCTCGCCGGCGACGATATTATCGTGTCGATGAAGACCGTGCACGTCGCCGACCCGCGCTGTCTCGCGTTTTATCGCGAGAACATGAAACTAAAGCGCATGGGGAAGAAATAGGAACGTGGCTAAATCTCCTTGGTAGAGCGACGCTCCGCGGAGCCGCACATCGTGATTCGACTCGACGGAGTCTCGCCCTAACAATTCGGCGTTTAGCTGGTCGCCCGTGGGAGCGGAACACAGGCATTCCTGCCTGTGCGCCCAGCGGACATTCTGTCCGCTTTTACGGATTCAGCGGAGTTCAACTCCGCTGGGCTCACAGACTGTAAGTCTGTGTTCCCTTTCCCTACACCATCGGGCGAAAACGCCCGACGATTTCCTGGAGCTGTCCGGTGATTTGACCGAGGGAACAAACTTCCACCGCTTCTAACAACGCAGGAAAACAGTTTTCGCCGCGTTCAACTACCGCGCCCAATTTATCCAGCGCGCGCTTTGATTTGTCCGCGTTTTTCTTTTTGAACTCCTTCAGACGCTCGACCTGTAATTTTTGTTTGGCTCGGGGGGTGCGGGCCAACTCGATCTCGGGCATTTCATCCGCGCCGTTACGATAGCGATTTAATCCGACAATCGGCCGCGTGCCGTCATAAATTTGCTGCTCATAACGGTGCGCGGCATTTTGGATCTGACTGCGCTGATAGCGATTCTCCACCGCCGCGAGCACGCCACCGAGTGATTCGATCTCACGAAATTCATCCAAAATCGCTTTCTCAACCGCGCGCTCGACCGCTTTCATTCCGGGCGAGCCGCTCAGCATGTTCATGGTGTGTTTAAAGATTCCAGATTCCTCGAGCAGGATTGCCTGCCCGTGCGCAGCCAAACGAATCCATTCTTCGCTCGGTGTGGTGAACGGTTCGTCGGCGCTGTTTGAATGACACGAGTTGGTGCCGTTCATGTAGGCCAG
>QHRJ01000319.1 GCA_003220075.1 Verrucomicrobiota bacterium | reverse complement strand
AGAGTTTCCGTTCCGGTCGGAACGATTGATGTGGCGATGCATCGCGATGATGTTGGGACGCGCACGGAATTGCCCGTCGTGCGAGCGTCCACCCTGCCACTTCCGCTGGAAACGCGGACTGTCGTAATCATTGACGACGTTCTTTTCACCGGCCGCACCGTTCGCGCGGCGATGGACGCAATTACTTCTTTCGGCCGGCCGGCGAGAATTCAACTCGCCGTCCTGATCGATCGCGGGCATCGCGAATTGCCGATTCGGGCCGATTACGTTGGGAAAAATTTACCGACCGCGCCCGACGAAAAAGTGCGGCTGCGCTTGGGCGAAGAGGAATCCGACGAAGGCGTTTGGCTGGTGAAAGAATGAGCGCGCCCAAATTTCAGGATCAGTGCGTCCTCGGGAGTCCGGGTAGCGCACGCGTCTCGCGTGCTGGTTTCGGCGTCTCGCCGAAACAATCTTCTCGATTTTTCTGTCAGCGCGACCTTTTCGCTAACATGCCAGACGCATACAGCACAAGAAAACCGCCGCTGCTCTTTCCGGGGAGCGCAGGCTGTCAGCCTGCCGCGTTCGGCCGCCTGCCGAGCGCATCTGCACCTATTTTCCCTGTTCACGCGAATCAAGTTTGGCGGCAGGCTGCCGCCAACTACAGGCTGGCAGCCTGTGCTCCCCAAAATCCGCAATGATTACCCGCTGGAACCGCAAAGATTTGCTCGGGCTGCGCGAGTTGTCAGTCGATGAAATCAACCTCGTCCTCGAAACTGCTGATGCCTTTAAGCAAGTGGGGACACGCGAAATCAAAAAAGTACCGGCGTTGCGTGGGAAAACGCTCGTTAATTTTTTTATCGAACCGAGTACACGCACTCACACTTCGTTCGAACTCGCTGCCTTTCGGTTGAGCGCGGACGTGATCAACATTTCAGCCGCTACTTCGAGTTTGAGCAAAGGCGAGACTTTAAAGGACACCGCCAAGATTTTAGAAGCCAATCATGTCGATATCATTGTCCTGCGCCATAGCTCTGCCGGCGCGCCCCAATTCCTGGCCGAACGTTTGCGCTCGAGCGTGATCAACGCCGGCGACGGCGCCCATGAACATCCCACCCAGGGTTTACTGGACACCTATACCATTCGGGAAAAGAAAAAACGGATCGAAGGATTACACGTTGCGATCATTGGCGACATTTTGTTTAGCCGGGTCGCGCGTTCGAACATTTTTGCACTAACGAAACTTGGGGCACACGTCACTCTGGTCGGGCCGAGCACACTGGTGCCGCGCGATTTCGAAAAACTAGGCGTCACCATTTCCTACGATATCGATGAGGTTTTGCCGACCGCCGATGTGGTCAATTTGCTGCGCATTCAACACGAGCGGCAGCGCAAAGAATATTTTCCCGGCATCGGCGAATACATCCGGCTTTTCGGTTTAACCAAGGAGCGCGCGAAATTATTGAAACCGGATTGTTTGATCATGCATCCGGGCCCGATCAATCGCGGAGTAGAGATCGACAGCGAGTTAGCAGATGGAAATCAAAGCGTCATTCTCGATCAAGTGACCAACGGTCTGGCCGTGCGCATGGCAGTCCTGTATTTGTGCGGAGGGATCGCGGCATGACGCAAGGTCAGCGCATCGCTGCGGGGAGCGCAGGCTGCCAGCCTGCTGCGTTCGGCAGCTTGCCGAACGCGATCTCGCGTAAGTCAGAAAGGACAATAAACAAACGTTGGCGGCAAGCTGCCGCCAACTACAGGCTAGCAGCCTGTGCTCCCCGGAAATGAAGACGACCATCATTCGCAATGGCCGCATCATCGATCCGGCGAATGAACGCGATGAAATTGGCGACCTCGTAATTGCAAACGGGCGCGTCGCTGAACAATTCGCAATCCGCAACCAAAAATCGGCAATCGAGGAGATCGACGCCAGGGGATTGATCGTGGCCCCCGGCCTCATCGACATACATGTCCATCTGCGCGAGCCGGGCTTTGCTCACAAGGAGACGATTGCGTCCGGCGCGCGTGCGGCCGCGGCGGGCGGATTCACCACTGTCGTGTGCATGCCGAACACTTCCCCAGTTGCCGACAATCCTAGCACCATCACCTGGATCAAGGATCGTGCGCGTGATACGGCGAATGTGAACGTTCTGCCCACCGGTGCGATTTCAAAAAATCTCGAGGGTCTGGAATTGGCGCCTATCGCCTCCATCGTGCAAAGCGGAGTGGTCGCGATCACCGACGACGGCAAATGCGTCCAAAATCACGAATTGATGCGACGTGCGGTGGAGTATGCCCGCATGGTCGGCGTGCCGGTGCTGGACCATTGTCAGGATTACAACCTTGTCGGCAACGGGGTCGTGAACGAGGGCGAATGGAGCACGCTGCTGGGGTTGTCCGGTTGGCCGGCGGCCGGCGAAGAGGCGATGGTGATGCGGAATATCCTGCTGGCGGAACTTTGCGATCATCACATTCATTGCCAGCACATCAGCGCCGCGGGAAGTATCCGGCTGATTCGCGAAGCGCGCGGGAGAGGAGTGAAGATTTCCGGCGAAGTTTGTCCGCATCATGTCGCGCTGACGGATGCCGCGATTCAGAATTTCGATACCAATTGCAAGATGAACCCGCCGTTGCGCACGCAATGGGATATCGATGCCGTTATCGAGGGAATTGCGGATGGTACCCTAACGATTCTTTGCAGTGATCACGCGCCGCATGCCGCCTTTGAAAAGGAAGTCGAGTTCGACCAGGCGCCGTTCGGAATTGTCGGGCTCGAAACCGAGCTCGGACTGTTCATCGATATTTTGGTGCACAAACGAAAAGCAATTTCGATCAACCGGCTGATCGAGATGTTCACGGTTGAGCCGGCGAAGCTGCTGAAAATTGAAGCGGGCACTCTGTCTATCGGGGAAAAGGCTGACATCACATTAATTGAGCCTGATCTGGAGTGGACGGTGGACAAGTCCAGGTTCGAATCGCTGTCGCGGAACACCCCGTTCGGTGGCTGGAAATTGAAAGGCCGTGCGGTGCGCACGATTGCTGGCGGCGAAACGGTCTGGCAATCGTAGCGCGTTTCTGTGAAACGCCGTCATTAGCCAACATCCGCCAGAACGCGGAGGAAGACGGGCCTCTGGCCTGGCTTGCACACCAAGCCTAGGAGTCTCTGACTACTCAGAAAAATAAAAGCTAGAGATGTCTCGACTGCGCTCGACATGACAGAGAGCTGTGGCGGTCTATGACCGCCGATCGAGGGTTTTCCCGGCGACATCAGCGGTAACCGCCGTGAATATAACTTTCGAGATGCTCGATTGCGGCGCTTTGGGTCGA
>QHRJ01000135.1 GCA_003220075.1 Verrucomicrobiota bacterium | reverse complement strand
GGGAATTCATACGCCAATGGTGCGCATTGGCTGGCCGGATGAATTCATCGAGCACGGCAGCGTTCCAATTCTGCGCAAAAAACATGGCATTACCGCCGACGCGCTGGTGGAAAAAGTGCTGCCGATTTTGCGAAAAAAACCGGTGGCGAAATCGAGCGCGGCCTAGCCCGAAATAAAGCGCAAAGGCCGAGGGCATGCCGTCGCCGAGTTTACAATCATGTGTTGCAGATGCAACACTCCAATGTAAACGGCCTTCCTGAGTGTTCGCGGAATCAGGCAGATCAATATTTGGCTTTGCCCCAATTACTCTCATACGTTGCCAGCCCAACAGACGTAAACCTACGCAATGAGTGCCATCGAAGCGCGTGACTTAACGAAAGTCTATCGCACCTATCGCAAAGAGAGCGGACTGCGGGGGGCGATCAAGGGACTGGTGCGGCGGCGTTACGACGAGACGCGCGCGGCCGACGCGGTGAGCTTTCAGATCGAGGAAGGCGAATTTGTCGGCTTTCTTGGGCCAAACGGCGCCGGGAAAACAACGGTGCTGAAAATGTTGTCCGGGCTGTTGAACCCGACCTCGGGCGACGCGCGGGTGCTCGGTTTCGTCCCGTGGGAGCGGCGCAACGAAATGAAGCGGCAATTTAGTTTGCTAATGGGCCAGAAGAATGCGCTGTGGTGGGATCTGCCGGCGCAGGAATCGCTCGAGCTCAATCGCGCGATTTACGGAATCGATCGTGAGCGTTTCAATAAAGTGGTCGGCGGCTTGGGCGAGTTACTGGAAGTAACCGACAAAATGAATGTGATGGTGCGCGAACTATCACTGGGCGAACGAATGAAGATGGAGTTGATCAGCGCGCTCATCCACGAACCGAAAGTGCTTTTTCTGGATGAACCGACGATTGGTCTAGATGTCGTTAGCCAGAAACGGGTGCGCGAATTCCTGCGCCTTTATAATTCCGAACACCGCATCGTCACACTCCTGACCAGCCACTACATGCAGGACATCGCGGAGTTGTGCGATCGGGTGATGATTATCGATCATGGAAAGATTTTTTTCGACGGCCCGCTCGATACCATTATCGACCGCTTCTCCGGCGATAAGGTCATCAGTCTGACTTTTACCGGAGAGTCGAAACGCGATTTCACCGAGTTCGGCGAAGTGGTGGCGCAGACTCCGGTTTCGGTGCAATTGAAGGTGCCGCGGGCACATGTCACCGAGACGGCACGCCGTTTACTTGAGGCCTGTGATATCAGCGACATCAACGTGCAGGAAATGCCGATCGAAGACGTGATCCGTTCGCTTTTCGGAGAACGTCGAACGCGTGAGCCGGCGATGCCGACTGCGGTTTAGCGCCGGGAGATGGCGGTCCGCAATTCGTGGGCGTAGGCTGGATTTACTTCGAACGCAGTGGAAGGCATTTCGGCCAGGTCAACCTGTTCCGCGTAGGGAATTGTCTCAACGAAACCGGCTGCAATCAGGCCGTTGAGGGTATCGCCCACGTCTTCGGGCTCCATACGGGTTGAGTCCAAAATCTCCGCGCCCAGCATCGATTCGGCGAAGCCAATCGCGCGCACCACAGCGGCTTCGCGCCCCGACAACTTGATATCCCGCATGGGAAGTTTTTTAGCAGCAAGCATGCCGATTTTTTGAAGCACGCCCGCAACTACTTCAAGGTGAATCGAGCAGTCATGGCAGTCCGGGCTCGGACCTCGATTTTAAGGAATGTGCGGTGGAAACCGCTGTTTCAGCATGGTCCGAGCCGGACTGGCGTTTGCGGAGCGGCCGATCCACCTCGGAAACAAGCGAGGCCGATCCGCATCGAACAGATTCTATATGCGCAGTTCTCCGCTTTCGAGGGCAGGAAGGACCGACCGGTCAAACCCTTCGCGATAGCTGGGATACGCCGGGACCCAGCCGAGGTCGCGCAATTTCGCGTTGCTAACCCGCTTATTAGAACGGCCGCGTTGCGGCTTCGCGGGGGAGCTTGAAAGGGGAAGCCCGAGCCGCGCCGATAACCAATCCAAAATCTCGGCCCGCGGCGCGGGGGTATCGTCCACGACATTAAAGATTCGCGGAGGGTCGACGGCACGAGAATGCGCGAGGAAAGAAATCGCCGACGCGACATCATCACGATGCACTTGATTGACGAAACGATCGGCGATGACGGCGGTTCCGTTCATCACGCTGTGGAGCAAAAACGATCGGCCGGGGCCGTAAATGCCTGCCACCCGCAAGACAATGCCGTCGTTGGCGAGGACGATCTTCTCGGCCTGGCGCAGAACTTGTGCGTTTTCGGAATCGGGTTCGGCTGTGCTCTCTTCGGTGACGGAACTTCCGTCGCGCTGCGGATAAACGCTGGTGCTACTGGTAAAAATGATTTGCGCATTTGGGAAACAAGCAGCGAGATTGGCCACGCCATCGCGATAGACATGGAGATAAGAATCGGCGCCGGAACTCGCGCAGTGCACAACTACATCGGCCGCGAAGCTATTGCGGCGAACCGTTTCCAAATCGGTGATGTCGACCGCACAGAACGAGATTGCGTTCTCCCCTACTCGTTCGGCCGATTGTCCTGTTCGCGTCCAGCCGATGACCTCCCAGCCTTTCTCCGCCAATAGCCTGGCCGCAGCGCTCCCGACGTAACCGCAGCCCGCAATCACAATACGCGGCATTTCAGGCGCCAGCGGCAATCTCAATCTCGCCAAACTGACCCGGCTGCATAGCGCGCACCTGCTTCAGGCGAATCAATTCGAGGAGCGCGAGGAACGTAACCACGATTTCAACCCGAGACGCCATTTCCGCAAACAACTCGGAAAATTTCAGCGCTCCTCCTTCGCTAACCCGCGCAAGAATTACTTCGATTTTATCGGAAACAGTATAGTTCTCGCCGAAAATTTGCTGCAATTCCTCGCGCGCTTCCACTCGTTTGATCACGTTTTGGAAGGCGTTGATTAGCTGAAAAATTCCCACCTCGCCCAAAAGCAGCGGGCGCACGCTCTCCGAGGTAGAGATTTCGCCACGCACGAAAATATTTTCCTGCTCGACCGCGCGATCGTGCAATTGCGCCGCGGCTTCCTTGAACTTCTTGTATTCGATCAGCTGCCGGATCAGTTCCCAGCGCGGGTCGTCCTCTTCCGCTTCCTCCTCGGGCGGCTGCTGATCTACCGGAAGCAGGCTGCGGCTCTTGATGTAGAGAAGGTTCGCCGCCATGACGATAAATTCGCCGGCCACATCGATATTCAATTCCTTGAAGGCCTGCAGATATTCGAGGTATTGCCGGGTGATGCGCTCGATCGAGATGTCGTAGATGTCGAGCTCATCACGCTTGATCAAATAAAGCAGCAGATCGAGCGGGCCCTCGAAAATCTCGAGTTTGACCTTGTAATCGGTGGTCATTGGTGAGCAGGCAACGCGCTAGCGCAAGTCGCCCCGGCGGTGAACCCAAACGCTGTTCACAATGCCAAGCCCGAACATGATCATGAGGACAAACGATCCGCTGTAGCTGATGAGCGGAAGTGGAACGCCAGTGATCGGCAAAACCGAAATCGTCATCCCGATGTTTTGAAAGATGTGGGTGAAAATGAGAGCAGTGATTCCAACGACGAGCAAGAGTCCGAATTGATCACCGGCACAGAAAGCAACGAAGAGGCAGGTCACCAAGAGCAAAGCGAAAGCGCCGAGTAAAAACATTCCCCCGACAAATCCCCACTGCTCGCCGATGGCGGAGAAAATGTAATCGTTGTGGACCGCGGTAGCTGGAAGAAAACCAAGCTCGATCTGGGTGTTGGGCGCCTTGAACCCTTTGCCGGACCAGCCGCCGGAGCCAATCGCGATAAGCGATTGATTGATTGCCCAGGCCGAACCCTGGCGGTCGATGTCGGGATTGATGAACGCAGTAATCCGTTCCTGCTGATAAGGCTTAAGTCCGAGATTGATCGCGATCGGAATAAAAGCGACCACGATCAAAGTGATGCAAATGAGATAACGCACCGGAATTCCGCCGACGAAAAGCAACGCCATCAAGACCGGTCCCCAGATGATGCACTCGCCCAAATCCGGTTGCAAAAGAATGAGCAAACAGGGCGCGCCCACAATCGCGCCACAGAGCGTCAGACGCAGCATCGGATGCATCTGCTTGAACTGGCTGAGAAAAAGCGACAGCACCATGATCCCGGCAATGACGGCGAGCTGCGCGGGCTGGAAGTTCACCGGACCGAGATGGAGCCAACTGCGCGCGCCGTATACTTTTTGGCCAATGAATTTGGTCAGGATTAAAAATGCGAGCCCCGCGAGATACATTGGGAGCGCGCCCCACCGGACCCAGCGGTAATCGATCAAACTGGTGATGATAAAGGCGAAAAATCCGACCAGGACCCAGTTCGCCTGTTTGTGCCAGAATTCCGCGGCTACGGGGTCTTCCCGCATGTAAGTCGCGCTATAGATGGCGATCACCCCAAAGATCGCAAGCGCGAGCATGACCGCCATCAGCAGCCAATTGAGGCCGAGAATTTTTCTGAGAAACGGAGTCACGTTATTTCCATCCGCCGGTCTGCGGAATATATATAGGAGAAGCAGGAGGTAAACCTGGCAGTGCTGAAAAACCGACCCTGACGGCGCTGGTAATCGGCGGCAAGATACCCACCGGCCCCACAGCCTTTCCGCGGCGAGTCCGTTCCGTGGCGGACAAGATGGCTGTGCTACAGCTAGCGGCCGTGTCGGCCGCTAGAAATTGCGACTTCTCGCAAAGGCGTTGTGGCGCTGAATGTTGCGCAAAATAACACGCCTAATCAGCAGTTTTTTCGCAATTTTGATAGATTCGCTCTTTTGATAACTATAATATAAATACCTGATTTTAAGGATCTTCCATGTATAGAAAAAATAATATCGCCTTTGTTGTTTCCTGATTTGCACTCGCGTACAATTGAGGCGTGCCGCACAATCAATCGGGGTTTTAAAGGCGATATGGCGAGACGGACGAAACGAAAAATCTCGCGATCGCGATTGCCGCTGCAAAGGCAGCTCGGTCTCGAAACCGAAGGTCATTACTTTGATTTGCGCGGTCTGTTCGACAAACTAAACGCGCGTCATTTCGGCAACCGTCTTCGCGGTTACAAAGTGGTTTGGGGCCGCAAACGCCGGGAACGTCCGAAAGAGTATTTTATTTTCGGAACCATCCAGGAAGAAGATCGCGTCATTCGCATCAATCCCTGGCTCGATCAAAAATTCGTACCGCTCTGGTTTCTCGAGTACATCCTCTATCACGAAATGTTGCATGCGGTCGTGCCGGACAAGGCGCGCGATAATGGGCGGCGCTGGGTGCACACCGACGAATTCAATCGCCGCGAACGCGAATTTCGCTTCTACAAACGCGCCCGACGTTGGGAAGACGAAAATCTTGCCCGTTTTCTGCGGTAGCGCGCAAACGGACACGTTGCCTCGACAGAGTCTCGCCCTACCAATATCTCGGAAAAATTCGCTGGCAGGGCGACGCCCTGCGGAGCCGCACACGGACCGGAAGGAATCCCATTCAGATTGAATAGCGCTTTCAGCGCTGAATGTAGTATCGCACGATTTCTATGTGGAGGGACTCGCCGCGGCGAGTCCCTCCGGAAACTAGCGCGTCTCCTCTGCGGGCGGCGAAGCGGCCTCAGACGGCGATGGGGTCGTTGCCACGTTCTTTTTGATCAGATACCAAAGGGTGGTCGCGAGGAGGAGCGAGATGATCTTCGCCTGCCAGTTTTTCAGAATCAGTTTCTTCATCATAAGAGCTCTGCAGCAAAATCTCGCCGATGCGTTTGCGAAATGTTTCCGGGGTGAAATCACGCTCGATCCGGCGGCGATGACAAATTGAAATTCCGCCCGTCTCTTCCGAGACAACAATCGCAACGGCGTCCGATTCCTCCGTTAATCCCAAACCGGCGCGATGCCGCAAACCGAGGCTGCGATCAAGCGTTTCGCGCTGGCTCACCGGAAAAATGCACGCTGCTGCTGCGACCCGGCCGTTACGCACAATCACGCCGCCATCATGCAGAGCGGTCTTTGGGTGAAAAATAGTGAGCAACAGCTCGACGGAGAAATCGGCTTCGAGTTGAACGCCGGTCTCTTCATAAACGCGAATGGAGGTATCCCGTTCGATCGCGATTAATGCGCCGAATTGTTTGCTGGCGAGTTGTGTGACCGCTTCCGCAAGGTCGTGAATCATCTCGCGTTTTTCGCTGCTGAGTGAAAAAATGGGATGCCCACCCAATTCCGCCAAAGCTCGCCGAAGTTCCGGCTGGAAAATAACGACCAAGGCGATGGCGAGGAAGACTGAGAAACTGCGAATGATCCAGCCGATGACAGCGAGTTTGAGCAAGGTTGAGATCAAGGTCAGGGCCAGAAAAACGATGGCCAGACCGGTCAACACTTTCGCGCCGCGAGTACCGCGGAAGTAGAGATAGCCGTAATAAATCACCACGGTCAGCAGCACGATCTCGAAGGCGCTGCGCCAGCCGAGGAGAAAAAGATGAATGATGCGATTGATCATGGCGCGCTCCGCAGCGCATCGGCAACGCGAAGCGCCTCCACATTTTCCTCCACATCATGCACGCGCAAAATATCGGCGCCGTTCATCCGCAGGAGCGACGTGAACGCGACCGTTGGCAAAAGGCGATTATGGATCGAGCCGTTGTGCCCGGAAATTTTGCCAAGAAAGGATTTACGCGACACGCCGACGACGAGCGGACAATTGTTGACGCGCAAGCGCGGCAAATTTTTCAACAACGAGAGATTGTGCTGGAGCGTCTTTCCGAACCCGATTCCCGGATCGAACGCGAGCGTCATTGGATCAAGACCGAGTTTTATGGCGCAGGCATATTGTTGTCGAAAAAAATCGGCCACTTCGGCAGCGACATCGTGATAGGTCGGCCCGCGCTGCATGGTCTGCGGGCTTCCTTGCATGTGCATGATGATGAAGGCGGCCCCGCTTTTAGCCAGCAGCGGCCACATCGCGTCGTCCCCGCGACCGCCCGTTACATCATTCACAATTTTCGCGCCCGCATCCAAAGCCGCAGCGGCAACGTCCGCCTTCGAAGTGTCGATCGAAATCAATGTTTCGCCGGCAAGCTCTTTAATTACGGGAATGACGCGGCATTTTTCTTCCGCGACATCGACTGGTCTGGCATCGGGGCGGGTCGATTCGCCGCCGATATCGATGATGTTGGCGCCGTTGGCGATCATTTTCCGCGCCTGGGCAAGTGCCTGCCGTGTCTGAAAAAATCTGCCGCCATCGGAAAATGAATCCGGTGTGACGTTCAGGACACCCATGATCCAGCCGCGGGCAGAGAGATCAAAAATCTCGCCCGCAATTTTCCATGGCGTGACACCCATATGGGTGAGACTACCACGCGCAGCGAATTATTCGAGGCGCTGACGATGGGAGAGAGCGATTTGGACGTGCTTAGCGCGCCGACGGTGCCGCGGCTTGTCCGTGAAACACTTGGTGTATCAAGCTTGGACCTCCCCAATTCTCCGCGGGAATATTCCTCCGCTTTTCTGCCGGATTTTTTTGGACTGCGGTGGTAAACGCGGCGCGACACCGCTTTGCTTTCCTGCGCTTTGCACACGTTCGCGCATCAATCGGACGTTCAAATCGCTCAGACCAACCCGCAACGAGGGAAGAGCGCCGTCGTCGCTACGCTTTGCCGGCGCACTCCAAAAATGCGGAGGCAAGTCACCAACTCTTGTCGTTTATCCTGCTCTTAGTGAGTCGCGTGCTCTCACCAGGCGTTGCTCGTTGTCCTTTCCTTCAGTCGAGGGAAAGGAGAAAACAGGCCGCAGGTGGCTTGGAAATCAGAGCGAGAGGCCGCGCCTGGGCGAGAAAGATTTTTCTTCGGGTTTCATGGTAGAAGTCTCACACAAAGACGCTAAGGGCGCTAAGATTTGAAATCGGAATCCGGTAGTTTGACGGACCTCTCTTTGCGCCTTCGCGCCTTGGTGTGAGTAATCCCCTTGGTTGCATATGAGTCAGGCAGGATCGCGGCGGCGGCGAAGCCGTACCGCCGGGGAGGAGAAATGCCACGGCAAACGCCAGCCCGGCTCCTCGTTCGTGAGTTCGATACTCCAGGCTTTGACGGAGCGGAAGCCGAGCCTCTTATTTGTGG
>QHRJ01000134.1 GCA_003220075.1 Verrucomicrobiota bacterium | reverse complement strand
TGGCAGCGCGATGTGGGAGCCGACTTCGATTTGCACTTCGCTCATTGGAATGCGCGCCCAGGTCAAGAACGCTTGCAGAGCAAAGGCCGGGATAACTTCGCCGCGATAGTTAAAAAGTAACGGGACACGCGTCGCCGTTTCATTTGGCAAATTGACGTAACCGAGCGAGGAGATCAGTCGTAAATCTTCGTCGGGTTGACGCTGAATTCCGGTGAAGGTAGGGAGGTCTCCACGCCGCCCGCTAACGTGGACGAAGCCCGGTATCTCGGTCGGTAGCGCATCCGGATCGGGCGTCGAGGTTAGCTCGGCCGAGAGCAGCAGTTTGGGAACGCGCATTGCCTGATCGAGAAAAACCTGTTCCTGGTCTTTGTCCCGCTCGCGCCATTTCAAGAGTGTCTCGACTGCAACCACGGTCGGCTTGTATTCCAGAATGGCCTGGAAAAAGAGCGCGAATTCGAGCGGCGAGATCCCACCGCTAATGCGCGAGCCGGCAGAACTCTCCGGCGCGTTTTGGTTAGGCTGCGTTTCAACAATCGGCCCGTCGCCGATTTCGACTACCGTTAGCGGCACATGATCGCGGGATGCCTGAGTATTTCGCAACAGCCAATCGAGAAAAAACGCATCTGCCTTTTCGACATAAGGATCGCGCGCCAGCAGCAAAGCCGCCAGCAGAATGACGATGGCGAGAAGAAGACGCTGCATCGCGCGCGAAGGTAGGAATAGCACGATACAAAAACAAATTTAATCGCGCGGGAAACTGCCGAAGGCGCCGCCAGCCCCATCAGGCACTCCTTTGTCATGTCGAGCGAATATGCCAGTCCGGCTCGGACCGAGACATCTCTAACTATTCTCCGAGAATTTCCGCTGAGATATCGTTCCACCGCGGATTCATCGTTGCGATCAACGCCACTTTCTTCGATCGCGACCATTTCTTCAGCTGCTTTTCCCGCGCAATCGCATTCAGCACACCCGTGCAATGTTCGTAGTAGACCAGTTTTCTGCAGCGGTAATCCGCGGTAAACGCGGGAATTTCTCCTGCACGATGCTGGCTGATCCTGCGCGCCAAAATGGTTGGTCATGCCAAGGTAGAGCGCGGTATTGCGATCGTTCGTCATAATATAGACCCAGAAGTTACAGTCTCGTGCCACAGAAAATAGTTAGAGATGGAAAGCCTGGCCTCGCCGACTGTGTCCTCTACGTTGCAACCTCGACTGCGCCCGGAATGACAAGCGGGCGGAGAATTCGCTGTCGACGGTATCGCCGCCCCGCTCAGTGCTCCTTTGTCATGTCGAGCGAAGTCGAGACATTTCTGACTATTTCAGTCAAGGCAAGATCGAGAGACTCTTTCCTAGAGATTCCTCGATTACGCTCGAAGGGCAGGAGACGGTGGTCGTGAATGGTTAAATCGAGAATCGTTACATCGGATCACGATTCACGAATCTCGAGCCCCATCGCGAACACCCGGTCAACATCCCAGCAGCCACTTCACCCGGAATCAGCCAAGAATGACTTTTTATCGATACGTTCTAAGATGCCCTTCTCGCTAATGAAACGATTCGATATTTCCGTGCTCATAACCGACGAGCTGCGCGCATTCCTCCAGGGCGCGCATCCTGATCCGTTTCGCATTCTCGGACCGCATCGACTCCGTGACGATGTGTTGGTCCGCGTTTTTCGCCCCGATGCGCGCGAGGTTTCAATCAAACTCGACAACAATGGATCCGTTGTTCCAGCGGAGAAAATTCAGGGCGACGGCCTTTTCCAAGCCACGCTCGAGAAATGCCCGCGTGATGTTCCTTACACACTGAAAATCAAACGTTGGGACGGCAGCGAAGAGATCACGCGCGATCCTTATTCCTATGGCGTGATCATGGGCGAAGTGGACGTTCATCTTTTCGCCGAAGGCCAGCACTGGCGTCTTTACGAAAAATTCGGAGCGCATCTCCGCAAGATCGGTGACGACAACGGTGTTTACTTCGCGGTCTGGGCGCCGAACGCGCAGCGCGTCAGTGTAGTAGGCGATTTCAATGGCTGGGATGGCCGCGTTCACGCCATGCGCAAGCTCATCGGCAGCGGCATTTGGGAATTGTTCATTCCCGGTATCGGTGAAAATGTGCACTACAAATTTGAGATCCGCAGCGGAAGTGGCGCGATTTTCTTAAAAAGCGATCCTTTTGCGTTTTTCAGCCAGCACGGCAAGGAAACCGCCTCGCTGGTCTATGACCTGAGCCGTTATCGCTGGGCTGACGCCGCCTGGATGGAAGCGCGGCGCTCGAAAAATATGCCGCGCAGTCCGTTGAGTATTTACGAGGTCCACCTCGGATCATGGCGGCGCAAAGCAGAGGAGGGGAATCGTTTCCTTAGCTACCTCGAATTAGCCGATACTCTTTTGCCATATGTCGTCGAGATGGGTTACACCCACATCGAATTAATGCCGGTGGCGGAGCATCCCTTCGAAGGTTCCTGGGGTTATCAGGTGACCAATTATTACGCGCCCACCAGTCGCTTCGGAAAACCAGATGAGTTTCGCCATTTTATCGACCGCTGTCATCAAGCCGGTATTGGCGTGATCATGGATTGGGTTCCGGCGCATTTCCCGAAGGACGCTCACGGCTTGGCCGAATTCGATGGCACCGATCTTTACGAACACATGGACCCGCGCCAGGGCGAGCAACCGGATTGGGGCACGCTCGTTTTTAATTTCGGGCGCAATGAAGTCCGCAATTTTCTCATCGCTAATGCGCTCTTCTGGCTTGACCAATATCACATCGACGGTCTGCGGGTGGATGCGGTCGCGTCGATGCTGTATCTGGATTATTCGCGCACAGAAGGGCAATGGATCCCGAATGCTTTTGGTGGCCGCGAAAATCTTGACGCCGTCTATTTCCTGAAACGCTTCAACGAAGTTTGCTACGAACGTTTCCCCGGCATCATGACCATCGCCGAGGAATCAACCGCCTGGCCCGGTGTTTCGCGCCCGAGTTATCTCGGCGGACTTGGGTTCGGCTTTAAATGGAACATGGGCTGGATGCATGACTTCCTCGCTTACATTCAACTCGATCCGATTTTCCGGCGGTTCCATCAGGGAAATATTACCTTCTCGCTGCTTTACGCTTTTCAGGAGCATTTCATTCTAGTGTTAAGTCACGATGAAGTTGTCTATGGGAAACGCTCGCTGCTCTCGAAAATGCCGGGCGACGTCTGGCAGAAGTTCGCCAATTTGCGGATGTTTTATGCGTGGATGTTCGGGCATCCGGGGAAAAAACTTCTCTTTATGGGGGGCGAATTCGGGCAATGGCGCGAGTGGAACCATGATGCTTCACTGGATTGGGGGCTTTTGCAGTCGCCTCTGCACGATGGAGTACGCCGCCTGGTTCAGCATCTAAATTACCTCTACAAAAGCGAGCCGGCGTTATGGGACCTGGACGATTCGTACGAAGGATTCGAGTGGATTGATTTTCACGATGCCGAAAACAGCGTGGTCGTCTGGCTGCGGAAATCGCGCGAGGGCGAGATGATTGTCTTTATCGTAAATGCGACGCCGGTAGTGCGTTACAACTATCACATCGGAGTCCCTGCCGCCGGTTATTATCGCGAAATCATAAATACCGATGCCGAAACCTACGGTGGTGGCAACGTGGGCAACCTCGGCGGGATCCATGCCACGGACGAGCCTTGGCAGGGCCGGGAGCACTCCCTTTACGTCAACCTGCCACCCCTGGCCACGGTGGCGCTCAAAAAAGAAAAAGAAAGTCTTGCGTCCTGAGGCGGTTTTCTGGTAATTTGTAAATCCTCAAATTAAAGAAAATACCCAAATGAAAACTCGCTCCCAATCCGCATTCACCTTGATCGAAATGCTCGTTGTGATTTCGATCATCGCCGTCCTCGCTGCCTTCGCTGTGCCCGCTCTTACCAGCGCGCTTACCAAAGGCCAGATGACCGGCACACTTAATAACGGTCGACAACTCTACCTCGCCGCGCAGCAAATGGCGCTCGATGGTGCAGCCAATTCGGACCCCAGCCTCATCTGGCCGGGCGATGACGCGGCTATCGTGACCGTCACTGATTACGCCAATCGCCTCATTGCAAATGACTACTTGAAGCCCGGTGACCTACAGAAACTGCTAAACGCCCCCGGTACCAACGCCACCGTAACGGTGACAGCTCCCGGTCCCCCTCCCGTCGTCCAACTTGCTGGAGCTATTCCGGCTTTCAAATTCTTCAAGGTACATGACGCTGATTCAGCAAACGTAGTCTTTCTCGAAACGAACAACTACAAATATAACGCCACCCTTCAGGGTGTAACTACAGCCCCGTTTGGAGACAAAGGTTTTATCGTCCAGCGCAGAGGTGGCGATGCTAGCATTCTGCGAAAGAACAACGCAGGCCCATGCCCTGCAGGGCAAGAAGCGATTTTTCAGGGTACGGTAGGCAAACAATCGGGCGATCCTGATGGTACCGTCAATGCGGAGGCTGCTGCAAAACTGCTAACCTGGCCGTAACAGTGCAGTTTTTCCACTAAACGACATCGAAACTTGATTCGCCGGCCGCTCGCGCGTCCGGCGAATTCTTTTTCTAGGCTTACATTCGGGATGATTCCTGGAGGGACACGCTCTGTCGTGTCCCAAACATTTCGGGGCCGACCTGCCGTCACGATTCTATAGCGTGGCAAGCACCGCGGCGACCTCCAAGCCTGAATAGACGCACGGCTTCATCGTAAATTACTGTAGCCGGGGCCGCTGACCCCGGCACGTCGCTCTCATCGATGGCCATGCTGTAGCCCCGGCGCAATGTCGGGTTGGGGCCGTGCCACCTTTTGTCATTCCGAGCGTAGTCGAGGAATCTCTAACTATTTGTGATGCGATTTCAAAATGTCCTCGGATAATAATTAGAGATGTCTCGACTTCGCTCGACATGACAAAAAAAGAAATATTTGCGCTGATAGGCGCGATGCCTCGTCGGATAGCCGCTTCGACCCGTGGCGGACGCTTCCAAGCTAACCGATCGAGTAGTTCTACGAATCCTTCCCTATAACGTCCGATTCAAAAGCCCCATCCGCGAGGCGCGTGCGAATTTTGTCACCGGGCTTCACTTGGGTAACGGAACGAACGAGATCGCCGTTCACATCCGTTGTCATGCTGTAACCCCGGCGCAATGTCGCGTCCGGGCCGAGCACAGCGAGAATTTTCTCCGTGCGTTCAAAACGCTTGCGCATCGTGTTGGCTAATTGAGGCGGGCATGTTATCAGACGCCGCGCGAGCTCGGCAAATCGACTCCAGCGCAAGATAATCTCGCGCGAGGGATCATGGCGTCGTAAGGCCGCCGCATTTTCTGCTAAGCGGCCACGCGAATTCCCCAGAAATCCCACGGCGTTCCGCTGCAAATTTTCGCGTCTCCAGTCCAGCTTTTGTTTGCCTTCCTGAATGCGCCTCAGCAATTCGCGCGCAACCGTTCGCTCGGAAAACATGCGCAATCGCGTTTGCTCGCGCACAATGAAGTTTCGCCAGCAACGCTGCAAACAAACGGCGAATTCATTCACGCGCCGGTCGAGCTCTGCCGCCGCGGGCACAATCAATTCCGCTGCCGCGCTCGGCGTGGGCGCACGCAGGTCCGCCACGAAATCGGCTATGGTGAAATCGATTTCATGTCCGACCGCGGAAACAATCGGAACGAGCCTGGCGGCGATCGCGCGCGCGACAATTTCCTCATTAAATTCCCACAAATCCTCCATGCTGCCCCCACCACGGGCGACAACAATCAAATCGAGTGGCGGCCAGATCGCGCTTGGGTTTGAAAGCTCGTTGATGGCCGACGCAATTTCAGCGGCTGCACCGATGCCCTGCACCCGAACAGGATTGATCAAAATTTCGATTCCACGCGCGCGCCGCCGCAAGATGTTGAGAATGTCGCGGATCGCAGCACCGCTCGGGGAAGTGACAATGCCGATACGTTTCGGAAATTTCGGCAGCAGTTTTTTCCGTGCGGGATCGAAGAGTCCTTCCGCTTCCAATTTTCGCTTAAGCGCTTCGAATTTCGCTTGCAGCAAACCAAGCCCGCGTGGCTGGACGATTTCGACACTGAGCTGGTACTGGCCTCGCGCCTCAAAGACGCTGACGTTTCCGTAAACCTGCACTTGTGCGCCATCTGCAAGCGGTTGGCGGAGCGAGAGGGGCGCGTTCCGAAAAATCACGCACGCGATCTGGGCGCGTGAATCTTTGAGCGTGAAATACTGATGTCCCGAAGGGTGTTGCTTGTAGTTCGAGATTTCGCCCTGGACCCACACCGCGCCGAATTTCGTTTCAAGCGTCCCGCGGATCGCGCGAGTTAGTTCGGCGACGGTGAGAACCTTGGCGGTTCGCTCGAAGAGATCGGCAGTGAGTTCCATAACGCTTCTTACGATTATTCCGGGGAGCGCAGGCTGCTAGCCTGCATTCGTCGGCAGCTTGCCGACGAAATCGCGTTCGGCAAGCTGCCTGCGCTCCGCGGAGAAGATTGTTTCGGCGAGACGTCAAAAGTCCGAGCCGGACTGGCATTAGCACACGAGACGCGCGCGCTACTCGGAATTATTGCGCGCGAAATCACCCGTCAAAAAATTCCGCTTGCGCCCCGCTCGGCGGTTTTAGCCCAAGCTTGCGATACGCTTTCGGCATTGCCACCCGGCCCTGCGGGGTGCGCTTGATATACCCTTCCATGATCAAATACGGCTCGTTCACTTCTTCGAGCGTGCCCGCTTCCTCACCGACTGCGACGGCGAGCGAATTCAGTCCGACGGGCCCGCCGCTAAATTTGTGAATCAACGTTTCGATGATGCGTTTGTCCCACTCATCGAACCCGTCGCGATCGATCTCGAGCATGGCCAGCGCACGATCGGCCAATTCTCCATTTATTTTTCCGTCAGCTTTGACCTGAACATAATCGCGCACCCACCAGAGCAGGTTATTGGCGGTACGAGGGGTTCCCCGCGCGCGCGCGGCAATTTCCGCCGCCCCGGGATCGTCAATCTCGACATCAAGCAATCCCGCACTGCGCCGAACGATCCTTTGCATTTCCTCGGCACCGTAATAATCGAGCCGCGTCGTCATTCCAAAACGCGAGCGCAACGGTGCGCTTACCATTCCTGCGCGTGTCGTTGCGCCGATGAGAGTGAATTTCGGCAATTGCAATCGCAGACTACGCGCTTGTGGCCCTTGGTCGATGATAATGTCGAGCCGATAATCTTCCATCGCTGGATAAAGATACTCTTCAATCGTGGGTTGGAGCCGGTGGATCTCGTCGATGAAAAGCACGTCGCCTTTTTCCAAACTCGTGAGCAGACCTGCTAACTCGCCCGCTTTTTCAATGACCGGCCCGCTGGTGTTCTTAATGTTCACATCCATTTCGCGCGCAATGATGTTGGCCAGCGTGGTTTTGCCGAGACCAGGTGGTCCGCTTAACAGGATGTGCTGGAGGACGTCACTGCGCTTTTTTGCTGCCGCCACCAAAAGTTCCAACCTTTCGCAGACTTTCCTCTGCCCGGTGAACTCGCTGAACATTGGCGGTCGCAGCGAGACTTCGAAGGCAGCATCAGGTTCCGACGGTTTCATGGTCCAGTTAGCGGAAATCTGATAACATTGAACCAGAAGTTACGCACGATGCGATTTGGGGAACGACACTCTTCTCTGGGGAGCGCAGGCTGCCAGCCTGCAATCGTCGGCAGCTTGCCGACGGGATTCCGTGTCCGGATAGCGCACGCGTCTCGCGTGTTGGCGATGACGTCTCGTCATCGCGGACTTCTCGGAAAGACTGTTTCGGCGTGACGCCGAAATCAACACGCGAGACGCATGCGCTACCCAGAAAGAGCGAGCACCGCGAATCTATTACTCGATGTCGCTATAAACGAGCGAATTTCGCCTCATAACCCGTGATCCCGAGCGAAGTTGAGGAATTCCGGTGAGTTACCGTACAGGCTTCGCCTCGGGATTCCTCGACTTGCGCTCGGAATGACTGGCGTAGGAGGATTTCACACTATCTTCTTCGTCAACACCAGTTCGGTCCCGCGTTGTCGAAAAATATAATCCACCTGATCGAAGGCGTTGCGGATCATCATCAGACCGAGGCCACCGGGCCTGATGACGTTATCACGTCGGCGATGCAGCGCTTCTGCTGGCGGTTGCATGCCATAATCGCGGAGTCGCATCCGCACGCAATCTTGGCGGGCCTCAAGTGAGAGGGCAATGAGCTGATCGTAGCGCAGCTCGTAAGCGTGTCGGATAATA
>QHRJ01000315.1 GCA_003220075.1 Verrucomicrobiota bacterium | reverse complement strand
AACGAAGGCGTCGGCCTGCGTGAGGTAGGCAGTGACTGCATCCTGCGGAACGTCGCCGAGAAACAACACGCGCGACTCGACTCCGGTAGAGTGCGTGAGGGCTCGGAGTTGGTCGCGCGAATGGCCGTCGCCGGCAATCACGAGCCGCGTCTCCGGCAGTTCCGGGAGAAGGCGGATCAATCCGTCCACGCCTTTCCAAGGCACGAGCCGGCAAACCGTGATTAATGTTCTGCCCGGCCATGAAGGAAGGGATGCGGAATCGCTTCGGGTGCGCGCGGCAACCGCGTTCGGAACAACGCGAATCTTCTCCGCCGGAATGTCCCAGCCATTCACAATGCGCCGCAAGTACTGGCTCGGGACGATGATTTCATGCGCGAGCCGCAGCGGAAAAGTGCGGATGAAATCAATGAAGCGAAGCTGCCAGTTTTTCGCGCTTCGTTGATATTGGTCGATCGTTCCGGTGAACCAGCCGCGGCCGACCGAGCGTTCCCACGCGTAATCGCCAACGATCTTGTGCACTGTCGGCCGGCCAGCGAGGAGGGCCGCAATGGCCGACTCGAAGCCGAGTCCGTTTACATAAAGCAGGTCGTGCGATCGGGCGGCGCGCCAGATGGCGAACGTGGTCGCGACAATGCGAAGCGGCCAGAACTGTCCGCGCCGGATTCGTCTTACTAAGAATGAAGGATCAGCGTCCGCCCGCCGCACGATGTCGCTCAGGCAGATGATCTCGACGTGATGACCGCGGCGCACGAGAGCGGCCGCAACTTTCGGCACATAACTGGCGGGGCCGCCTCGGTCCGGCGGGAAAATTCCCGTCACGAAAAGAATGCGCATCGAACCGGGGGCGCGGCTCGAAGCGGCGCGCGCCCGGCGTTGCGCACCAACCGAAGGCCTAACAAACGGCGAGGGATCTTCAGCAATAGCGGATTCCACAGAACTCGGGATTAAACTTGCCGGGTGATGCGCGTTTAGGCGACAGAGGGGGAGATCATTTTCTGTGGGAGTGCTCACATAATCGGCTCCG
>QHRJ01000314.1 GCA_003220075.1 Verrucomicrobiota bacterium | reverse complement strand
CGCCATAACGGTCCCCCTTCGTGCGGCTTGCCGAAGAGAACCTGGGCGCTGGGTGGCGGTGACGCAGCGAGGTCAGCGCGGCTTCCACCCTCACGATATTGGTCCAGGGAAACGCGAACACCGTACGGCCTACTCCTGATGGCGGCCGTTCCCGTTTCCAGGAGGCCCCGGTTGAACGCCTGGACGATTTGCTCCCACCTGTTCTCGAATTCATTCTCTGCGTCCTTGGGGATCGAGAGAATAAGGACATTGCCCCAATCCCGCTGCCAGTGTCCTCCCTGAAGGCTTAGCCAATTCAGCAAGGACCGGGCTTCGGCAGTATCAATCAACTCGTGCGGCGGCGTCATCGTCTGGACTTCCAGCTCAGAACGTTGTGCGAGTCGCACATATCGGAACCGGGCTTCGCCGATCTGGTCTGCTTCGATCAAATCGTGGTAAAAGAAACTGGGCTCGACCTGCCATTGGGTCGACTCCAGCCGATAGGTCCTGAAACCTACGGGGGTGAGGGATACCGTGCACACATCTTCGCCCAGTTCGAGCAGCACTATCGAAGGATCGGCACGTTGAACGACCCGAATGAACTGCAGTTCAGCATCGTCGATCTCCTTCGCCTCGATTACGTCTTGCCAGAAGAGCGGCGGTCGACATCCCAGAACATCTTGATCGTCCAAGCGATAACGACCGGCTCCCAATGGAGACAGGACGACTCTCTCGATACGCGGCTGGTCGAGTGAGTCCGACACAACGAGGAGCTGGTATTCAGACACTCGCCGCTGATGCTAAACCAAGCGTTTTCGCGGACGCTCCCTGAACCGCGGACCAGCTGCCCGGGCATATGGTCGACTCAGCGATCCGGCAGGGCCAGCCGTGTGATCCCCGGGTAATGGCGGCGATTGAACGTCGCCAGCCGTTCGCCGTATTGAAGAGCGGATGCGCCGATTAGGGCGTCGCCGAGTTCCAGTCCATGGCTCCGGCGATATCGCCGAAGGCGGTCACCGGCCAGCTCGCCAGTGCTGGCGTCAATCGTCACAGCGTCCAACCCGGCAAAAAGGGCCGCGATCCCCATCTCCTCTTTTGCTCTCATGCCTGCTCCTATCTCAGCTCGGCTCACGGGTGAGTATCGAAGCGTCTCGCCAGTCGATGCCTCCGTGGCGATCCAGCGAGCAGTCTGCGCGTTGCCACGAAGAACCTCGATGAGCACATCGGAGTCCAGAATCACCCCGCTAGCCGGTTGATGCGACTGCCGCGGCGTTGACGCCGTAGGTAAGCATCGGTCTGCCCGAGATCGGTGCGCTCTTTCCAGACGCCGAAGGCGCCAGCGCGCAACGCTTCAAGGAAGTCCTCTCTGGGGGTTGCCGCGTAACGGGCATCGATCGCCTCGCGAATCAAGTCCGAGACGGTCCGTTGCGTTCGTTTTGCTATGCGGTCAAGTTTCCGACGCTGCCGGTCGTCCAAATAGATCTGAGTGCGCCTCATCACGATGTATACACTATACATCAGGCACTTGGCCGTACGTCCCGTCCGAGAGATAGCCATCGTGTTTTGTGGAACGATTTCGGTATGAAACGTGCTGTGAAGGTCGCGATCAGCCTGCCCGACGACTTGCCCCATCGAGTCGACCGCGCTCGCCGGGAGCGCAAGGTGAGCCGCAGCGAGTACTTTCGGCAAGCGGCCAGCAATTTGCTTGGCCTCACCGGCGAGCATGAGGTCGAGCGCTACGTGCGCGGCTACTCCAAGCACCCGGAGACATCCGACGAAGTGGAGGCAGCGCGAGCCGCGTCTGCCAGGAGCCTCGCGGCCGAGCCCTGGGAGTGAAGCAGGGCGAGATCTGGTGGGCCGAGCTCCCTAAACCAGCTGGCCGCCGCCCGGTGATCCTCCTGTCTCGCGACGAGCCTATGAGGTTCGCCGGCTCGTCACGGTCGCGCCGGTCACAACCCGCGTTCGAGGCATTCCTGTCGAGGTAGCACTTGGTCCGAAAGACGGGATGCCGCGTGAATGTGTCGTCAATCTCGACACGGTCACAACGATACCGAAGGACTGCGGACACTAACCTCGGCTGCCTGAAGGCGATGGCTGGGTCAATTGGTCGGGTCTGGCAACTTCCCTTTCCGCCAATCTGTTAGCGCGGTATTCCTGAAGCCCTGGTTAACGCCACGGCGGCAGCCGCGCGAGTTCTAACGCCGAGCTTATCGAAGATGTGCTCGAGATGTTTCTGCACCGTGCGACGGCTGATCGAGAGTACTGCGGAAATTTCTGGATTTGTCTTGCCTTCCGCGACCAGGACAAGCACCTCGTGCTCCCTCGGAGATAGACGCAGCTCGCGGTCCACCGCTGCCTGATGGCGCGTTTCCCGGAGTAGAAGGGCATCATGGACGCCAAGCTCGCCATGCGGGAGAAACCGGATAGTGAGGCAACCGCGAGGACCATCCGCGATGAGCCGCTCTTCGGACGGAAGTGCGGCTTCCAACCTGCGCGACGTTCCACGCTGTTTGATC
>QHRJ01000133.1 GCA_003220075.1 Verrucomicrobiota bacterium | reverse complement strand
CGCCATCGTTTGTATGGCGGAAAATCTGGCAACGCGCTTACGAACCTGCCGCCAACACGGCATGGAACCGCGTTATCATCATCAATTCATCGGCGGGAATTTTCGGCTCGACGAACTGCAGGCGGCGATTTTGCAGGTGAAATTGCCACACCTGGCCGGTTGGTCGGCCGCTCGTCGCACCGCCGCTGATTTTTACCGCGAGGAATTTTCCCGGCGCAATTTAGCTGATTCCGTCATTCTTCCGGCCGAGCCCTATCGGGAACGCGCTGGCAATCATCATATCTATCATCAGTTCGTCATTCGAGCAGAGGGGCGGGATGAATTGAAAGCGCATCTCGCCAGCAACGAAATTGGAAGTGAGATTTACTATCCGGTCCCGCTCCATTTGCAGGAATGCTTTTTTTATTTGGAACACAAAGCGGACGACTTTCCGGAAGCGGAACGCGCGGCTGCCGAAACCCTTGCTTTGCCGATTTATCCAGAGCTGAGTCACGAAGCGCAGCGATTTGTGGTGGACAAGATCGCGGAATTTTACGGCTAACAAACTGGTCATCCCGAGCGGAGTCGAGGGATCCCGTTGCGCAAGCTTTAAGGTTTCATCGCGGGATCCCTCGACTTCCGCTCGTGATGACGATTGGGTAGACACTTGCGGTGCATTCGGCGCGAGCCTATATCAACGCTCGCAAACGGGTAGGTTCCGGAGTGGCCAAACGGGGCAGACTGTAAATCTGCTGGCTTTACGCCTTCGCTGGTTCGAATCCAGCCCTGCCCATTTCTGATCTTCGGCGACTATTCAGGACCAACAACAAGAGGAGAACCTTCCCCTGGCGCTTCGCGTACGATCTCTCTCCCTGATTTCCAAAGACACCCGCGACCTGTGTCCTCCTTTCCCGGGGGAGAGGATTGAGGTGCGGGCGGTTGGTTTCTAGCGCCGCTTTTTCGTGGCACGTCGAGAACGTGCGCGCGATTTCGCACCACTCCGCTTTGCCTTTCGCGCCGATGTGCGACGGACCTTAGCCTTGCCACCGCGACGCGATTTGGCCGACCGCGGCCGACGCGCGCTGCTCGATTTGCCGCCTTTGCTCTTTCCTCGCCTCTTCACCGACGGACGCCGCGAAGGCTTTTTCCGCTTGCGAGATGTTGATGCTTTCTTGCGCCGACTGCTAGGGCGTTTCGCTTTCGGCTTCGAAGGCGAACGACGGGCACCGCGCAAACCGATCGCTTTTTTCGCGGTAGCGCCAATGGGCTCGCCCGTCGCGGCCGCTTTGCCGGCGATTGCGCCGATCATACCGCCGACGACCGCACCTACTGGACCGCCAACGCTGCCAAGCACCGCACCTGCGGCCGCGCCGGCGGCGGGTTTGGAAATCGGCGGGATAGTAATGTTCTCGTTCGATTGTTGTTGTTCGCTCGATGTTGAATTTTCAGTGGACTTCTCCGCCATAAGCTCTCCTGGGTTGATGTTTAAACTAAGATCGCATTATCGACACATTACAGCCGCTTGACGAAAAGGAATTAACAAAAAGCGCCCGACCTGTGAGAGCGGGCGCTTCCTAAAAGAATACAAATTTGTGTTAGCGGGATCCGCGATCGCCGCGGCCATAACCGCCGCCACCGCCACCTCCACCACCACCGCCGCGGCCGTAGCCACCGCCTCCACCGCGGCCGCCATAACCACCACCGCCGCCTCCGCCTTGAGGGCGAGCTTCGCGTGGACGCGCTTCGTTCACGGTCAGAGCGCGACCTTCCACGGTTTTGCCATTAAATTGGGTAATGGCATTTTGCGCTTCCTGTTCCGTCGCCATAGTCACAAAAGCGAAGCCACGGGACTTGCCTGTGAATTTATCCTGCATAAGCATGACATCCTGCACAGCACCAGCCTGTGCGAAGAGATCCTGAAGGTCGGTTTCCGTCGTGTTGAACGAAAGATTCCCAACGTATAACTTGGTACCCATTTGAGTTTATTCTCGAAAACGCGGCCAGGTCACTGTTCCCGGTTATCGGATTTCAAACTGCCACTGAATAAACTCAACTGACAATTCACCAACTGCCCGAGCGCTGTTTTCTTTGCCGCCTTAGTAGGAGCATTTCCGCCGAAACGCAACAATAAAGAGAAAGGTTTTGCCGCTCTAAATACCATAATGAAATCCGAAGATAAGACTTCACGGCGCGTTGCCATCGTTGCTGCCGGCATCGTTAGCCCTCTCGGCTTTGGGTTAACAGAGACGCTTCAGTCGCTTCGGCGGGCACGGGATTGTGTCACACCCGTCACCGCTTTTTCCGTGGAGAAAACACGGTGTAAGACTGCCGCCCAGATTGATGACGGACGATTGTTGGACAAGGCAAATCGCAGCCGGCAGAGCCGCCGTTTACATCGCGCCTCCTACATGGTCATGACCGCATTAGCCGAACTTCTCGAGCGCGCGCGGGAGTTCGAACCTGAAATCGCGATCGTCGGTACCACCAGCGGGGGCATGAGTTTCGGAGAGAATTTTTACCGCACCCTGGGAAACGGCGGTGCTTGTTCGGCAGCTTTGATCGCAAACTATCCTCCACAAAAACAGATCATCGATGCCATGGAAAAATTTGGCATCAACGCTCCTGCCCAGGTGATCGCGAATGCTTGCGCCTCTGGCACAAACGCAATTGGCCATGCTTTTAATGCGATTCGCACCGGCCGTTGCCAACGCATTCTCGCGGGCGGTTATGACGCGCTCTCCGAACTCGTGTTTGTTGGCTTCGATTCGTTGCAAGCGGCGACGCCGGAAAAATGCCGACCTTTCGATTCCAATCGCTCCGGCATGGTGCTGGGTGAAGGCGCCGCCCTGCTCGCGCTGGAAGAATTCGAGTCCGCGCGCAGACGTGGCGCGGAGATACTTGGTGAGATCACGGGCTACGGAATTTCCACCGACAATCATCATCTGACGCAGCCAAATCCCGACGGCAGTGGTCCGCGCCGCGCCATGGAACAAGCATTGGCACAGGCGCAGCTCGAGCCAAACCAAGTCGGTTACATTAATGCACACGGCACCGCCACCGTCCTCAACGACACGGCTGAGGGGAAAGCGATCGCGGAATTGTTCGGCGAGGTACCGGTGAGCTCAACAAAAAGTATGATGGGTCATTCACTCGGCGCCGCGGGAGCGATCGAAGCCGTCGTCAGTCTGCTTGCGTTGCAACATCAATTTTTGCCGCCCAATATCAATTTCCGGGAAGCCGAGCTATCTCTGAACATTGTGGCGAACGAAGCGCGCGATGCGCAATTTGATTGCACAATTTCGAATTCATTCGGGTTCGGCGGAACCAACGCGACGATTGTTCTTCGCAGATTCGCGCGATGAGTCTGAGCATCGCCGGCATGAGTTGGGTCACCCCCCTCGGCAGCAACGTGAATGATGTTTGGCAAGGATTGGTCGCGGGCGAGGCCGCGCCGATCGAAATCCTAGAGAACGCACAAAACGGTGCGCGCTATCTTGTCCGTCGCGTTCCACCCACCGCAACGGCACATCTCCCGCTGCACGCACGATTGCGCCGGGCGAGCGCGATCTCACGGTTCGCTGCCGCAGCTGGACTAGCGGCGCTGGCTGCAGCGAAGACGCCGCCATCTCTCGATCGCATTGCGCTTGTCTTCGCCATTTCAAACGGCGGCGTCATTTATACGCGGCGCTTTTATGCAGACATCGTGAAGTCGGGCGCACAATCCGCCAGTCCGCTGCTATTTCCTGAAACAGTCTTCAACGCGCCGGCCAGTCATCTTGCCGCGATCCTGGAAATCAGCGGTGCTTCTTATACCGTTGTCGGGGACGGCGCCGTCGGCATTCTTGCACTCAAGCTGGCGGAAGACCTGCTGGCGTCGGGGGATGTCGACGCCTGCCTCGTCGTTGCCGCCGAGGAAATCGATTCGCTCGTCTGCGAAGCTTATCGGCAGTGGCGCTTCCTGCGGGACCCGAAGAAACCGGAAACTGGGCGCGGCATGATCATGAGCGAAGGCGCGGGCGCGGTCTTGTTGAAGCCGTCTAATGGTGGGATCGAGATCGACCAGATTGTTCCCGGCGCAAATTTCTTTCGCCGTTCCGAAGCTTCGGCGCGACTAGCTAGCGTGGTCTCGCGTCTCAAGAACGAAATCGGATTCTGCGTTGGCAGTGGGAATGGGACATTTATCGATCGAGCGGAACGCGCGGCCGTGGGCGACGAAATGCCAGTTTATTCACCAAAAATCGCGATCGGTGAAAGTGTGGGTGCTTCCGTTTTCTGGCAACTCATCACGGCGGCAAAAGCATTGGAAGCTGGAACGTTGCCAGGGTCGTCGAAGCCACCCGTCGGTTCGCGCGCATTGGTGCTCGCTTGTGGTCTCAACCAACAGACTGGCGGGCTGACTGTTTGCTTTTCTGCCCGAAGCCATTGATGGCGGTGACGCGGCTTTTCGCCTTTGCAACACTTTCGCTCTGCGATACCTTCGGGGCGCGCCATGCGAACGCGGGCAGCGATCCTTTTTCTTCTTCTTTTTGCGGCTGCTCGGAGCAGCGCCGTTGATATCGAGACGCCAAAAAACCAACCGATTGAGATCACTTCCACCGGCGAGACCCGCTACGAGAACGGTGTCGCCATCGCCCGAGATAATGTCGCGATTCATTGCGGCGATGCCGACATTTACGCTGACTCGGCGCGCTATGACTCGCAGCGGCATGAAGTTTCAGCCGACGGTCATGTCCGAATCTATCGCGAAGACAAGCTCTATCTCGCCGAGCACGGAACCTACAATCTCGATACCAAGGAGATTCATGCTGACACCCTTCAGACTTCTTCGGAGCCCTATTTCGTGAACGCCGAGAAACTTGTGAATTTTTCCGACGGACGCTCGATCGTCGAGAACGGGGATTTCACGACTGACGATTCGAGCGATCCAGATTTTCATTTTCACGCTCACAAGGTTCGAATTTACGAAAACGATCGCGTCGTTTTCCAGAATGTGACTTTTTATGTTGGGAAAGTTCCTGTTTTTTGGTGGCCATATCTTTATCAATCATTAAACGACGCCTTTAGCTTCAGCATCTCGCCCGCTTATCTCAGCTCCTGGGGGCCGTCGCTGCTGAGCGCGGTAACATTCCCGATTACCGAGAAAATCAAGGGGACCGTCCGGCTGGATTACCGGGTGCGGCGCGGAGCAGCCATAGGCTTCGAGTCCGAAATGAATTACGGCAAAGACGACAGCAGTTACGTCCGGCTCAAGACCTATTTCATCGATGATCAAAACCCGGAGTTGAATCGCACTTCGCTGCCGCGCGGGGCCATTGGAAGCGCCCGTTACCGTGTAACGGTGGAAGACCGGACGAATTTCACGAGCGACATCTATGGCCTCGTTGACATCACTAAACTAAGCGATGCTTTCGTCATGCAGGATTTCTACCAGTCTGAATTCCGCATCAATCCCGTACCGGACAACGTCGTGGCGGCAACTAAAACGGATCCCATCTATACCCTGACCGCGATCGCACGTTTTCAAGCTAACGCCTTTTTCGAACAAACCGAGCGTCTGCCGGAAGTGGCGCTGGATGTAAAACGCACGCCGATTTTCGGGAGTCCGATTTTCTACGAAGGCGAAACGGGAATTGCCGACCTCCATCGTAATTTCGCAAACGGCTCAGGTTTTGAAGATTACGAGACCTGGCGCATAGATAGTTTCCACCAGCTCCTTTACCCAAACACCTACTTCGGCTGGCTGAGCATCGTCCCGCGCGCCGGCTTTCGTGCGACCTACTACAACGAGACCCGGGATCTCGGCAAAACCTTGTTTGTGCCGAGCACTAACCCTCTTATCCCTGATTTTCTTGTGCCGGATAACACGCCCCTTCAGCTTGACGGCGACAAAACACGCACTGTTTTCAACGCCGGAGTGGAAGCATCATTCAAAATTTCGCGTGCGTGGGAGGAGGCCCAGAACAGCGCACTTGGGCTGGACGGTTTGCGACACGTCATCCAGCCGTTCACCAATTTCTCCTGGGTTTCCGATCCTAGCGTTAATCCGGCGGCGATTTTGCAGTTCGATCGCTTCGAACCATCCACCAAATTACGTCCAATCGATTTTCCTGAGTTCACCTCCATCGATTCGATTGATCGCTGGACGATCTGGCGGCTCGGCGTCCGCAACCGGCTGGAGACTCGGCGCGACGACAATAACATTACCTGGTTCGAACTCGAAACCTATTTCGACGTCAATTTCGAGAATCCTTATGATCGCACTCCTTATTCGAATCTTTTCAACAAGATTCGTTTTACTCCGCTACCATGGGCCTCGCTCGCCATTGACTCCCAAGTCCCCGCTTTCGATAAAGGATTTACCGAAGTCAATACCACCGTGACGGTCCAGCCGATGGCGAACCTCCAGCTCAACGTTGGCCACCGCTACCTTAACGACAATCCATTTTTCGTTAACAGCAGCCTGTTTACCTTCGGCGGATATTACCGGATTAACGACAACTGGGGAGTAGCAGTGCAGGAGCAATACGAGGCGACGACCGGGTTGCTTGAGCAACAGCGTTATTCGGTCTATCGCGATCTCTCCAGTTGGGTCGCTTCTTTTGGCGCAGTGGTGCGCGATAATAACGGGGTAAAAGAATATGGTGTTCTCTTGACTTTTACCTTGAAAGCGTTTCCGAAATTCGGGTTTGATCTGAATTTTGATCCGGGCGGCGCGGGACAAAATTGATCGCGGAAGGCGCGAACTCGGGTAGCATTCCGGCCTCTTCGCTAGGATAACCTCACATGAATCTATCGATTATCGGCTCAGGATACGTCGGTCTCGTCACCGGCGCCTGCTTTGCCGATGTCGGTCACAACGTGACGTGCGTCGACAACGATGCGCGCAAAATTGAAGTATTACGCGCCGGCCGTGTCCCGATCTACGAACCCGGTTTGGAAGAACTGATTCATCGCAATGTCGCCGCCCACCGGCTGCGCTTCAGCGGTAGCATCAAGGAAGGTGTCGATAACTCACAGATCGTTTTTATTGCGGTACCGACGCCGCCTCAGGGGGACGGCAGCGTCGATTTGAGTTTCATCGAAAAAGTAGCGCGCGAGATCGCCGGCGTTCTCACTGATTACCGGGTGATCGTCGATAAGAGCACGGTGCCAGTGAAAACTGGCGAAAAAGTGGCCGAGTCGATTAAGCGCTACAATCGTCACGGTGCGAAGTTTGATGTTGTCAGTAATCCGGAATTCTTACGCGAAGGCTGTGCGGTCCATGATTTGATGCATCCTGATCGGATCGTCATCGGTGCGCAGAGCGAACATGCCGCCGACTTAATGAAAAAGGTCTATGAGCCTTTCATGGCGCCGATTCTTGTTACCGACATCAATAGCGCGGAGTTAATCAAGCACGCCGCCAATTCATTTCTGGCACTGAAAATTTCTTATATCAATGCGGTCTCCGCCATCTGCGAGGCCAGCGGCGCTGACATCGAAAAAGTGGCTGATGGAATCGGAATGGACCGACGGATTGGCCGGAATTTTCTTAACGCCGGGATAGGCTATGGTGGGTCGTGTTTTCCGAAGGACATTGCCGCATTTATCACGATAAGCGAAAAACTCGGTGTTCCTTTCTCGCTCTTAAAAGAAGTCCAGAACATTAATGCGGCGCAGAAAGAACGGTTTCTAAAATCGATTCGCGACACCCTTTGGGTCTTGCGAGAAAAAAAGATCGCGGTTTGGGGACTGACCTTCAAACCGGATACGGATGATATTCGTTCCTCCGTCGCGATTGATTTAGTCGCAGACATGTTACGCGAAGGCGCCCATGTTTCGGTCTATGATCCCAAAGGCATGGAGCGAGCCCGCGAAATCTCGGAAATCAAGAGCGCGCGCTTTTATGAAAGCGCGCTTGATGCGGTTAATGGTGCAGAAGCGCTCGTGATCGCGACCGAATGGGCGGAATTTGCCAATGTCGATCTTGCGGTGGTGAAAGAAGAAATGACCACGCCGATTGTTTTCGACGGCCGCAATTTGTTTGATCCGTCGACGATGGCAAAACTCGGATTCCGCTATCATTCGATCGGGCGCACCCCAGTCACGCCTGATTGATTCGCCCTCTGTCCGGGAG
Organism: Verrucomicrobiota bacterium; assembly: GCA_003220075.1. Lineage (GTDB taxonomy): Bacteria > Verrucomicrobiota > Verrucomicrobiia > Chthoniobacterales > UBA10450 > AV69. The sequence continues at coordinate 654 of QHRJ01000133.1, read as the reverse complement.
GTCGGAGATCTCAATTCCGTGAGTTGCATGCGGCGCGGGCAATGGAATCATAGCGATCTATGCGCGATCCCCGCTTCAATAAACTCGCCGAGATCCTGACGGGTTATTCAACGGAGTTAAAACGCAACGAAAAGGTGCTGATCGAGGCCTTTGATGCTCCGGACGAAATCACGATCGCGCTGATCCGGGCGGCGCGGAAGCGAGGAGCAATCCCTTTCGTGCAATTGCAGAGCGCGCCAGTTAGCCGCGAGCTTGCCCTTCATGCCACCGAACCGCAGTTGCGTCTTTTGGCACGCCACGAACTAGCCCGAATGAAACAAATGGACGCTTACATTGCCGTCCGAGGCAGTCACAATATTACCGAGCAGGCCGACGTGCCGACCGATCGGATGAAACTGATCGCAAAAACAATGCGGCCAGTCCAAGACCAGCGCGTTCAGAAAACAAAATGGCTTGTGCTGCGATGGCCGACTCCGGCCATGGCCCAGCTTGCCAGCATGAGCACCGAAGCCTTCGAAGATTTTTTCTTCGAAGTTTGCACGCTCGATTACCGCAAGCTTCAGCCCGGAATGAACGCACTAAAAAGATTAATGGAGAGAACCGACCGGGTTGAGATCGCAGGCCCGGGAACGGATTTGCGATTCAGCATTAAAA
>QHRJ01000324.1 GCA_003220075.1 Verrucomicrobiota bacterium | reverse complement strand
AATCCCAAATCTTTCCAAAGGCGCAGCGCGGTTCTGTTGGTAGCGACGACGAAGTTGAATTGCATCGCTCGAAAACCGAGACAGCGAGCTTCGTGCAGACAATGTTCACCCATCGCTCGGCCGATTCCGCGACCTCGGGCAGATGGCGAAACCATGAAGCCGGCATTAGCGACGTGCGATCCAAGCCCAGGCTGGTTGGTTTTAAGAATGTAACTGCCAACTATTCCTTGATCGGATAGAGCGACGTAACAGCGCGTTTTCGGACCGAGCCAGTATGCCAGCGCCTTCCGGCGTGAAATATTCGGGTCAAAGACGTAAGTATCACCTCCGGCAACGACGGCGTGAAAGATTTCCCAAATAGCCTCACGATCTTCCTTCCTGGCGCGACGAATTTGGAGCAGTCGCGGCTGGCGGTCTCTGTTTGGGCGATTAGGGCGCGTCATCTGATTGTTATTGTTGTCAATTTGAGAGGATCACTCCGCTTTGCCCAGAACAACCGTTTACCCGCTCCATTACCTACAGCGAACCGAAGCGGACGTCGGATGCGAATTAAAGTGTGGAGCAGATTGAATGAACATTAGTGCGAAACGCATCACTTTGACGTTGCCGGAGATTGGGCTGATCGCGATGACACGCGGACGACAGTTCCAATCTTGATGCGATTGCGGAACGAGTTGAAGTAGCGATCTTGCGCGCTGCACGGGCGCGTGGCATAAACTCGCCCGCCGTAATCGCATGCCAATCGCCAAAGAACTCAGCACCGACCCCGCACTCGAAGCGCAGGTTTTCTGGTTCAAATACCGCAGAGAAATCGCAATCCTGCTTATCCTTGCGATCGTCGCGATCTTCGCCACCGCAGGTTATCGGTTCTACCGGGATCGGCGCGAAGCCACCGCGGCGACGTTATTTGCCGCGGCCAAAACGCCGGCGGCGTACGAGGAAGTAATCAAACGCTATGGCGACACCGCTGCTGCTGCCTCCGCTTATCTGTTGCTGGCGAATGAGGAGCGAAAGAATTCGAAGTATGCGGAAGCGAATGCAACGCTAGTGAAAATCCTCGAGAAATTTCCGCAGCATGAACTGGCGAGCACAGCGCGAATGGCGATGGCGGCGAACCTGGAAGCGATGGGGAAACAGGACGAAGCTCTCGCGACTTACCAACAAATTGCATCGGCCAATGCCGGAAATTTCAATGCCCCGATGGCGTTGATTGAGCAGGTGCACATTTTGCAGGAAAAAAACCGGATTGATGATGCGCGGCGGATCTGCGAGACGATCATGACACAATATCGCGATAGCTACGCGGCAATGGAAGCCGGTCAGTTGCTGCGAACATTCTCGAAGTCGGCGAAGCTGCAAGCCCCGCCGATCGTTGCGCCGCCTAAACCGGGGTCGTCTGCAAGCGCTACCGTTCCGCCAACGATGAAGGTTTTGCCCACAGCGCAGCCTGCTCCGAATTCTCCATCGCTCATGCCCGCCAAACCGTCGCCCGCACCGAGCGCCCAACCGTAACTCTGGCCCCGGCTGTTGGCCGAAACGTTAATCTAAGACAGGGGCCGCGACCGTTGACCGCGGCTCCAAGGATTAACGCTTCGAAAATTGGAAGCGTTTGCGTGCCCCGGGCTGCCCGGATTTCTTGCGTTCTTTCATGCGCGGATCACGTCGGAGCAAGCCATCGGCTTTGAGAGTGGCCCGAAGATTAATATCGACTTGCAAGAGCGCGCGCGAAATCGCCAGACGCGCCGCACCGGCCTGGCCGCTGGCGCCGCCACCGGTAGCGTTGATCGAGATATCGTAGGCGTTCGCCAGCTTCACTGTTTGCAATGGTTGTAACACCGTGTTCTGCAACGGCGCGGTCGGGAAGTATTCTTCAAAGCCGTGTCCATTGATGTCGATTTTACCGCTGCCCGCGGTCATTCGCACACGCGCGACCGAAGTCTTGCGACGACCGGTGGCGACGATTTCCTGAGCTGGTGCCATGTTATTTTCTCCTAGCGCAATTTCACCGGCGCCGGCTGTTGCGCGGCGTGCGGGTGAGTATCGCCTCGATATACTTTGAGTTTCCGGTAAACGGAGCGTCCGAGTCGATTATGCGGGATCATTCCGCGTACTGCCCGCTCGATTAATAATTCTGGATGGCGGGCTCGTCGTGCCCGGACGTTTTCCGATTTATGGCCGCCGACGTAACCGGAAAAGTTCATGAATGTTTTCTGCTCCTCTTTTTTGCCGGTGACGCGCACTTTGTCGGCATTGACTACGATCACGAAATCGCCGGTATCGACGTGCGGAGTGAAGACGGTTTTCTCCTTTCCGCGTAAGAGATTCGCAGCTTTCACCGCAACACGCCCAAGTACCTGACTGACGATCGAATCGATGTCGCGCTCCCCGCACCGGCAACGAAGGATGGCACCTGGGATGCTTTCTAGAAATTATAATGCGTCTCTCTGTCTTTCTACTCTTCGCTTATTCACTCTTTGCACCGCTTTTGTTTGCCGCTGACCCAAGCTCGTTAACAGCAGCTCCTGGTCATGTCACAGCCGCGGCAATTATTCATGAAATGAACCTGGCCCGACAAAATCCGGCGCTTTACGCGGCGTTCGCCGAACAAACGCACCAGAATTATTCCAGTGGTGTTTGTCTATTGCCAGGCAATGTTCGCTTGCGCACACGCGAAGGCGTTCGCGCTCTCGACGATGCGATACAATTTTTGCGTCGCGCGAAGCCGCAACCACCACTCGCGCTTTCGCCTGGTCTATGTCTGGCTGCTGCTGATCATTGTCGTGAGCAGGTTGGCGGTGCAATCGGACATTACGGCAGCCGTAGCGGCGATCCCGGAAATCGGATCAGTCGTTATGGCGTGGTAAGTCAAGGCTGGGCGGAGAATATTGCGTACGGTCGCCATACTGCGCGTGAAATTGTGCTGGCGTTGATTGTTGATGACGGCGTGCGTGGTCGCGGCCATCGCAAAAACATTTTCAACCCAACTTACAATGTGGCTGGAGCGGCCTACGGTCCGCACGCCAGATTCGGCAGCGTTTGCAGTATCGATTTCGCCAGTGGCTACGCGGAAAACAGATTTGTGCGCGCGGGAAGCGACGCACAGAATTCGTTTTAATTACCGATCCTGGCGCCGCTGATCTTTGTGCCGCGGACGGCGCACTTTTTCC
>QHRJ01000323.1 GCA_003220075.1 Verrucomicrobiota bacterium | reverse complement strand
GCAAACGTCGCCGGCCATGAATGGGAAAACGCCCGAGCAATTCGTTCGCCGAGAGAATGACGAGGTTGGCCGCAGGAAAACAAAATCCGCGGCTCAATGTTCCTTCGACAAGGTCGATGTCGGCCAGCGCATCGGCCGAAATGATCTCGCGAAAGCGCTCGATCTCCCCCTCGGTTTGAAAATAGATCGCGACGGTTGCGTGTTCATTGCGCCATTGCTTCAGCCGCGCGACGAATTGTGCTCGCTTTGTTTCCGCGAGCATGAAGTCGCCGATCGCGAATTCAGCGATGTCGCATTCGACGAACGCACTGGAAAAATCTTCCGGCGCGGCCTCAACATTTTCGATCCAGCTTTCGCTAATTTGAATGTGGCTCGGAGGGGCAAGCTCCGGCGAGCTCTGCGTCGCAGAAGCTGCGCCCTCCAATGCGGGTTCGAGCTCGATCACGAGGGCATCCTGTGAGATGTAGTCGCGGACTCGACCGCTGCTATCGTCAGCCGCGCTCAGAAGCACGCTCGCCCGTTCGCGAGTGCGCACGGAAGTCTGGGTATCAAGATCGAATTCACGCAGCGATTCTATTTCGTCGCCGTAGAATTCAATCCGCAGCGGCAACGCGGCTTGCCATGAAAAAATATCGACAATACCGCCGCGGACCGCGAACTGGCCCCGGGCCGTAACCTGGGCGACGCGTTCGTAGCCCGCACCGGACAATGCGCTCAACAGCGTAGGCATTGCCATGTTCGGCCCGCGCTGAATTTCAAGCGAGGCCGTGCGCAATGTGCCACGGCGGGGGGCGGGCTGATCCAATGCCGCTCGCGTCGTGACCACTACTTTGGCGGCGTTCTCTTTTTCGATTTGAGACAACAGCGCAAGCCGCTCGGCTGCAATCTCGGGATCCGGCAGAATGTTCTCGACCGCTGCGAACTCCGCTTCCGGTAAGAACGAGGCATTCGAATTCCAATTCGACAGGCTTTCGAAAAAAAGCTCCTGTGCGCGCACCGTCGGGCAGATAGCCCAAATACTGCGGCGGTCATGTTCCGCGATGGTTGCGACAAGAAACGGCTGTGCGCTCTCGATCACATGCAAGAAGGAAACTGGAAAATCGCCCGCCGCGATCTGGCGCAGCTTGCGTTGGATCGGTTCAGTTGCTGCAGCCAGCTGCAGGAATTCTGCGCTGTTTTTTTCCACTAGAAGTTGTCGCCGAAAAGTGCGCGAACTTCAATGAGCTGGCAGGTGGAAGGGCGAGTTCCAGCGAGCCCGCCTTTGTAGCACAGCCATCTTGGCGGTGGGTCGGCTGGGCATTTTGCCTGGCTCCTCATTGGTTGCAGTCAACGGGCAAGATGCCCGTTGGCCCCACTGGCAAGATGCCTGTGCTACTAACTAGTTAGTGATCGTGATTGGCGTGCCGACGCCCACCGACTTAAAGAAATTTTCCGCCATGAACTCCGGCATCCGGATGCAACCGTGGGAAGCGGGATAACCAGGCAGATAGCCGGCATGCATTCCGACGCCTCCGTGAATGCGCATAAAATAAGGCATGGGTGCGCCTTTGAAATGAGTGCCGGGCGGTTTCGGATCGACCCCCAGTTCTACATTTGGCTTTACCACGTTATCAGCGGCATCAACGTAATCACCATATTTGGTCGAAACATGGTTCACATCCTTTTGCTGAATCGCGAAATGTCCGATTGGGGTGTTCAATCCTTCGCGCCCGGTGGATAGCTGGGAGATACCCGCCAGTTTTCCGCTCTTATAAAAATAGGCGCGTTGCTCACCGAGGCTGATTTTCACGCTTGGTTTTCCGCCTATATCGTCACCATCCCAATAGGAAACATTGTCCTGCGGGGCGCTGGACGAAACCGGACCCGGGCCATAAACCCCACCGAGATACTGGGTTTGGGTGGAAAAACGGGGATCCTCCCCGCAGCCGACCATAAAGATCGTACAAACCGCCCCAACAAGCCCCGCAACTACCGCTCTGCTCCCCTTTTTCATCAATCGCAGAGGACGTTCCGTAGCGGGCGTTTAAAGTCAAGGAATGGCCTGGTGGGTCAGTAGACAAATGTCGATGTCACAACAAGCTGGTGGGCTTGAATTTTGCTTTTGAACGCATCTACTTTGCAGCTCCGTGATCTTCCCATGCCAACCTACGAGTATGCCTGCGCCAAATGCGGGCAACATTTCGATGCATTTCAATCGATGCGGGACGAACCCTTTCGCGAATGTCCCAAGCATCTTTGCCGGCTGGAAAAATGGGGGCACGGCAAGGTAAAACGGCTGCCAGGCACGGGTGCCGGAATTATCTTTAAAGGCTCGGGTTTCTATACCACCGACTATCGCAGCGACTCCTATAAGGAAGCAGCGAAAAAGGAAACGCCGGCTGCGGAAAAGCCGAAGACTGAGACAAAGTCGGAAAAACCCTCAAAGCCGGAGAAAAAGAACGAATGAAGACAATAACCCCAGTTCAACTAACA
>QHRJ01000238.1 GCA_003220075.1 Verrucomicrobiota bacterium | reverse complement strand
AAGGCCGAATCATTCAATCGCAGTTTGCCGATGGCGGTTTTCAGATGCTCGAAGTCGCCGGTGTTGATCGGGTAAATTCCACTGAAAACCATCGGGTGAATTTCCTGAAAACCGGGCAACGGGTCCCGCGCCGAATTGCGGGCGTCGGTAATGGTGTCGCCGATTTTTATATCGGCAGTCGATTTGATGTTAGCGATGAAATAACCGACATCGCCGGCATTTAATCGCGGCTGCGGGTACATCTTGGGCGTGAACACGCCTACTTCCTTGATCTCGTAACGCGCGTCATTCCTCATCAATTTGATCGCCTGAGACGCTTCCATTTTTCCGGAAACGACGCGCACGTAACCGACGACGCCGCGATAAACATCGAAGACCGAGTCAAACACCAGAGCACGCAGGATTTCGTCTAACGGTTTTTGGGGCGGCGGGATCCGCGCCACAATTGCCTCGAGAATTTCATCGATACCAATTCCCATTTTCGCGCTGGCGTGGATCGCTTCCTCGGCGGGAATTGCGAGAATTTCCTCCAGTTGCCGATCAACTGAGGCGATGTCGGCATTCGGCAAATCAATCTTGTTAATGACGGGCACAATGGTGAGGCCCTGTTTGTGCGCGAGATGAATGTTCGCGACCGTTTGCGCTTCCACTCCTTGCGCGGCATCCACGATCAAGAGCGCGCCTTCGCAGGCCGCGAGCGAACGCGAAACTTCGTAGGCAAAATCGACGTGCCCGGGTGTATCGAGCAGATTCAGCCGGTATTTTTCACCCGATTTTGCGCTGTATTGCATCGTTACCGGGTGCGCTTTGATCGTGATTCCGCGTTCGCGTTCCAGATCCATGGAATCGAGCAACTGATCCTGTTTTTCGCGCTCATGAATCGTGCCGGTGCGCTCGAGCAATCGATCCGACAAAGTGGTCTTTCCGTGATCGATGTGCGCGATGATGCAGAAATTGCGCGTGTCCTCGATAGCCATGAGGCGCCAGTATGCGGGTGCGCGCTGGAGCGGTCAATTTACCGCACATAGAATGACGGCTCCGCGGAACGTCGCCCTACCAAAATTTGTCGTCATCGAAAAATGCTAGGGCGAGACAAATTACAGGTAGCGCACGCGTCTTGCGAGCTGATTTCGGCGTCTCGCCGAAACAGTCTTTCTGGGGAGCGCAGGCTGCCAGCCTGCTGTCGTCGGCAGCTTGCCGACCACGATCAATACGATTGTTTCGGCTAGCAGCCGAAAGTCCGGGCCGGACTGGCATTAGCACGCTAGCAGCGTGCGCTCCCCCCAGAGAAGAATCCTACGCGCCAATCCGATTGTAGGGCAACGCCGAAAGCTTACGCGCGCAACGGCTCCGGCTCGCTACTGCTAGCAGTTGGCAACCGGCACAGTTGCCCTACAATATTGAACCGATGCCGAAATTGATCGTCAGCGGAGTAACCTACGAACTAGTCGAACAGCTGATCACGGTTGGCCGCGCCCCAGACAATACGATTCACATCGATGATCCTTCTGTCTCGGGCCGGCACGCGGAATTACGTGCCGCCGGAAAGGCTTATCGGTTGCGCGATCTTGGTTCGACCAACGGCACACGAGTGAATGGATCCGCCACTGGTGAGATCACATTGCATTCCGGAGACCGCATCCGGTTCGGCGCAGTCGATGCGCGTTTCGAAGGCGACATGCCGATGAGCGCCACCCAGCCGCTGCCGGCCGCGGCAAAAGTCGACGCAAAGGTCGCGACAACCAGCATCCGTCCGGCGGATTTTGCCAACGCCTCACCATTCCGGACTCGGAGCAAACAACGCGATCCCGGTCGGACCGCTTTGTTTATAGCGGCAGCAATCGCGTTGCTGGCATTGCTGGCGGGAATCGTCGCAGTGCTGACAATGCACGCTCCCGCACCGTAATACGCCAGTCCGGCTCGGACCGAAGGATCCCGACGCGAGACCTTTAAGGTAACTTCTACGGAATCCCTCGAACGTTGCTCGGGATGACCGATTGGTGAGCAGGTTTCTCTAGGATTTGCTCATGTAACGAGCGCGCAATTCTTCCGCCGCGAAGCCTCTTTCCCTTAACGCGCGCAAACTGAGCGCGCCATGTCGCTTCGCCAGCCTTTTACCTGATTCATCCACTATTAATTGTGTGTGGAAAAATTTCGGCGGCGTTAAGTTGAGCGCGCGATAAAGCAGCAGCTGCCGAAAGGTGGAGACGAGCAAATCCTTACCCCGCACCACTTCGCTGATTCGCATCGCAGCATCATCTACCACGACCGCCAGCTGATAGGCCGGGACATCGTCGCGGCGCCAGACAATGAAATCGCCGAAATCGCGACCGGCCACGGCCGATTGCTTTCCGACGCGCTCATCGACAAACTCGATTCGCTCGCCATCAGGCACACGAAATCGCCAATGCGTTCCAGCTGGAGCCTTCGGCTGTGTAGCTGCCGCCGTCACTGGCGGCAGGATTCTTCCTCTTACCTTTGGTGGCGAGCGTGTCGCCTGGAAATTCTTTCCTGCTGCGGCCGACACGGCCACCTCTATAATAGAAGCCCGCGGGCGACAGGTGCCAGGATAAATCGGTTCCTCATTTTCATCGTGCGGCGCGAGCGAAGCTTCCGCCACATCCTTGCGCGAGCATTTGCACGGGTAAATAAAGCCGCCGACCCGCAATTTTTCCCAGGACTCTAAATAGGGGGAACGCCTCTGGCTTTGAACATAAGGGACGAAAGGTCCACCAATGTCCGGGCCTTCATTCCAATCAAGCCCGAACCAGTGCAGATCGTTGATGATTGGGTCGGCAAATTCTCTGCGGCAGCGATCGCTATCCAAATCTTCGATCCGCAAAACCAACCGACCGTCGGCTTCGCGTGCACGTTCCTGCGCCCGCCAGAACGTCATCGCGTGACCGATGTGCAAAAAGCCCGTCGGCGATGGTGCGATACGACCACGGTACTGTTTTCCTGTCATTCCAGGTGATGTCGCCTGCTAAACCGTTGCGTTGTGCGAAGCTCTTGGGGAATGCCTTTAATGACGAAGCACGAATGTCGAATGACGAAGGAATGCCAAAAGCTCAAATGACGAAAAGCGATTTTTGCAGATACCGCGTGTTTTCGGGCTTCGTCATTCGGACTTGATTCGTCATTCGTCATTCGTCATTCGTCATTATTTATCATTCGCGATATGGCTTTCCGTCATTCCGAGCGCAGTCGAGGAATCTCTAGCTTTAAGTTCAAATAGTAAGAGATGTTTCGACTGCGCTCGACATGACAAAAAAGCGGCCGCGCGAATGAGAATACTTTTCTCGGCGTGACAAAGAAGCGCTTACTCCTCTTCGACATTGACGGGACGCTGGTGAATACCGGCGGGGCCGGGGTCGAATCGCTCAAAATAACCGTGCGCAACCGATTCGGGGCGAAAGACGATCTGCACGATATCGAAATTGCTGGAAAAACCGATCGCGCAATTATTCGCGATATTTTGCGCAAATATCAGGTCGACCCAAAGGAGGAAAACATCGCCTCATTCGCCCATGAATACATCGATGGACTTCCGCTTTCGCTTTCCCGCTCTCGCGGACGAGTCCTGCCCGGAATTCAGCAACTCCTTGAACGATTGAAACCACAGTCCTACATCGTGCTCGCGCTTTTGACCGGAAATCTGCAAGAGGGCGCGAGGCTCAAGCTTCAGCATTACGGTCTCTGGGGTTTTTTTGAATTTGGCGCTTTTGCGGACGACCATCATGATCGGAACCAGCTCGGCGCTGTCGCCAGAGAACGTGCTCAAACAAGACATGGTCACGATTTCGATGCGGCCGATATCGATGTCATCGGCGATACTAATCACGATATCGCCTGCGGAAAAGCATTCGGCGCGCGCACCGTCGCAGTTGCGACTGGCAGTTGGTCGGGCGAACGATTGCAAATGTGCGCTCCAGATTTTTTGTTCGACGATCTCGCTGACACGGGCGAGGTCATTAAGAAGCTGGGATGGTGAGCGAATGACGAAGCACGAATGTCGAATGACGAAGGAATGACGAATGCTCAAATAACGAATCGCTGTTTTGGCAAAAGCTGCTGTTTTCGGGCTTCGTCATTCAGGCTTGATTCGTCATTGGTCATTCGTCATTCGTCATTTTTTATCGATGCTGGATGCTCGATACTGGATAAGGAAAATCCAGCATCTAGTATCTAGCATCCACTATCCGGTCCATGCCTGCGCAATCAAAAGTCATTCCACTCGAAGGCGAAATCGATCTGCACATTTCTCCCCGCATTACCACCACGCTTAATGCCGCGGTAAAGGCCAAGCCGCGCAATCTTGTCATCGACATGGGCAACGTCAGCTACATCGACAGCTCCGGCCTGGCGGTTCTGATCGAAGCGATGCAGAAGGTTGAAAAATACGGGGGCAAGTTTGCGCTCGCCGGTTTGCAGGAAAATGTGAAACCGATTTTTGAGATCGCACGCCTCGATCAGGTCTTTCGCATTTATCCCGACGTCGATTCCGCGCTCTCGCGAGAATGAAGCAAAACGTCCAAAGTGTGAGCCACATTGCGCGAGAGATCGAACTGGGTGGCGCGCTCGAGCAAGGCCGGACGCGCAGTTAGGCGTCGCGATTCGTCACTCCAAAAATGGAGTGCGTCACTCAGCCCGTTCACGTCATCCGGACGATCCACGACCGACCCGTGCACTTTTGGCTCGATGATCTCGCTGCAACCATTGGCCCGGGTCGTGATCACGGGCAAACCCGCGGCCATCGCTTCCAGCGAAGCATTGGAGAAAGGATCGTAAACGGTCGGCAGAATAAATATGTCCGCCGCCGCCAACGGCAATCGCACTTCTTCGATTTCGCCGAGAAAAGTTACTCTGCTCGAACGGTATTTGCGCATGTTCCCGCGACCGGCCACCAGAAGCCGCATTCGTTGGTCGCGCATCTTTTCGATTGCCGCGACGGCGAAACGAAGTCCCTTTCGCTCCCAGCCCGAGCCAAGAAATAGCACCGCGATTTCATCGACGCCGATCCGTAAGTGCGCGCGGGCCGCTGCGCGTTTACGCGGGGCAGGACCGAAATCCGAAACGCGCACGCCATTGCGGACGAGATCAATCGCATCATCAGCAAAGGCGTAGTAGCGGACAATTTCATCGCGCACCATTGCCGAATTGGCGATGACGCGACGCGCTCCACCATTGCCCAGCAATGCTTTTTCCAAACGCAGAATGGCGTCGTGTTTGGAATTAAAACGACGCGCAATTTTCGCTAGCTTTGATTCAAACTGCGCTTTGCGCTCGAGCCAGGCGCGATGAACCCCGTCGCCCGCGCGAAAAAAATCGCAGCGCCAGACCCGCTCCAGACTGACGAGGAGATCGCAATTTTTTCGCGGATCGATTCGTTCCAGTCCATCTGCGAAAGCGATTGGCTTCTCTTCGCCAACGCGGATTATCCGGCCGAATGCCCATTCTTTCTCCGGCCAATCCTTACTAGTAAAAAGCGTTGCTTCGTGACCGACCGCCAGCAGCGCGCCGGCGACGCGTCGCAAATATGCTTCCGCGCCGCCGCTGGACGAAAAACCGCGCCGGACGAATCCAATGTTCAGCTTCTCGGAAGCCTTTACTTGCACGCGGTCAGCACAATAGTTTCTTCGCATGTCGGGCGAAACCCTAAACCCCACCGCCCCACCGCGCGTTGCGCCCCAAACACCACGTTTACCGAAAAGTTTGCTTTATTCCATTTTCGCTCGCATCGGCGGCTGGGGACTCGACACCGATGCTTTTGAAACGTTGCGCGCATCGTATCGGGGCGGATTTCTGGGCAAAGCGATCGCCTACGACAATCGGCAAAACGAAATTCCGGCGTCGAAAATCCAATCCTTGCGCTGGCATCCGGTGCGGCTGCTTTCTTCGCTCGATCGACCTTATTATTATGGGGCGAAGAAAAAATACCTCGACTGGATCGCATCACGCCAGCTCGGGACGGGCCATTACGATTTGTTTCATAGCTGGTCGGGCGATTGCCTGGAATCCTTACGGGTCGCGCAGGCGAAAGGAATTCCTTCGATTGTAGAGATTCCGACCTGGCACCGGGATTTTGCCGAGCGCGTGGCCCCGCGGGCCGAACCGCGGAGATCCAGAGAACGCACTCCATTTGGGCGCTGGAAAAACGAGCTCGTCCTGCGTTCGGAACGTTCCATCGAAGAATACGACCTTGCCACCCTGCTGATCGTACTTTCGGAAAGAGCGGCCGAGACTTTTCGCGAGAGCGGAATGGCAAACGAAAAACTTTTCTATCTTCCACGCGGAGTTGATGTCCAGCGTTTCAAACCAGGCGCACGTCCGCCAATTTTTCGCGCAATTTTTTCCGGCGCCCTGATCGAACGTAAAGGAATTCATCATCTGCTCGAAGCCTGGCATCGGCTGAACTTAAAAGACGCCGAATTGTGGCTGCTCGGTTCGATCCACGAAGAAGCGAAACCGCACTTGAAGACATTCTGGCGTGCTAATATCCGCACCATCGGTTTCGCGCGCGACGTGGAAAAATATTTAAGTCAGGCGACGATCCACATTTTTCCCTCACAGTTGGAAGGCAGCGCCAAGGTCACTTACGAGGCGGCAGCCTGTGGCTTGCCACAGGTGGTCACCCGCGAATCGGGCGATGTGGTGCGTGATGGAATCGAGGGCATCATTGTGCCACCGGGCGATGTCGACGCCATCGCAGCCGCCATCGAACATTTTTATGAGCATCCGAGGGTCGTGTCGGAAATGGGCATTGCCGCGCGCAAGCGGGTAGTGGAAAATTTCACCTGGGACCATTTTCGGGAGCGATTGCTGGGGGCTTATGAAATGGGCATGCAGATGCTGTAGCCTTTGTCAGGACTTCCACCGGCGGTCATAGACTGCCGCTTCAATGAAAATTCTGCTCATCCAACTTCGCCGGCTCGGTGATCTCATTTTAACAACCCCGGCGATCTCGGCTTTGCGCGAGCAGTTGCCGGGCGCGCAAATCGCCCTGGCCGTTTCGCACGAATGCGAGTCTCTTTTGCCCGCCATCCACGGATTGCAAAAAACCTTCCTAACGAAACGTGGATTGCGCGATCTTCCCACCTGGGTGGAAATCCGTCGCGCCGGTTTCGATTGCGTAGTCGATTTCACCCGCAACGACCGCTCGGCTTGGCTAACGTTTTTGTCCCGCGCCCAGCGACGAATTGTTTCCGATCGATTGAAAACCAAATCAAAATTCCGCGCGCGTTTTTACAACGAGTTCGTCGATTGCGCGATGAAACAAATGCACACAGCGGATTACTATCTCGCCCTTTTGCAGCCGCTCGGAATTTCCGCGGGCGCGAGTGACCCGGTGCTTGAGCTTCCGTCGGCCGCGCAACAACGCGCATCCTCCATCATCGAGGATCAAATCCACCATCAGCCATTCGCCATTTTCCATCCCGGCTCGGCGCGAGTGGAAAAGTTTTGGGAACCAGAACGCTGGATGGAAATAATCGAATTCGCCGCTAACGAGCTCGGTCTCTTTCCGGTTTTGTCAGGCGGCGGCAATGAACTCGAACGTGCACACCTCGCCGCCATCAGAGAAAAATTGCACATTTCTGTGCTCGATCTTTCCGCGCAACTCGATCTTCTGACGCTTGCGGCATTGCTCGAACACGCGCGCTTGCTTGTCACGGTTGATTCCGCGCCGATGCATCTGGCCAGCGCGACGGGAACGTCACAGGTCATCCTGTTTGGGCCAACCAATCCATTTCATTGGCGCCCACGAAAAAGTCCGGCGGCAATTTTGTTCGGCGAATCGGCTGAGCCGCTTCGCCATTTCCAAGCCCGCGAAGCAAAAAGACCGATGAAGCAAATCTCGACGGCAGCGGTGATCAATGCTATGCGTTCGATGGTGTCGGCGCCGGCGGCGTCAGCCGTATGAAGGATAAAGCCGAGAAGAAGAAGGTCTCAATTCGGGAGACGATTCGGGTTGCGTGGAAGCCATACAAACGGCTCTACACTTATGTAGGGCCCTACAAATGGCGGTTCATCTTCGGCCTCGCTCTCGGTTTCCTTTTTGGCGCGACCCAGGGTTGCCTGCCGCTGGTTTTGCAGAAGGTAACCAGCACTGTTTTCCACGGCGCCGCACCCAACCCCCGCGATCTCGTTCATCATTCAGAATTACTGAATGCCGGCGGATCGGTGAAGTCGATCGTCTTCGTTTGCCTTCTCATTCCCGCGGTCATGACCGCGCGCAGCCTGATGGGATACGGCAATTCCTACTATATGAACTGGGTCAGCCATCGCGTCGTCACCGACATTCGCAACCAGCTTTTTGCCAAGATCGTGGGCCAGTCGATGGATTTCTTTAATCGAATGCGGGCCGGCGTCCTAATGTCCCGCATCACCAATGACACCAGCGCGATGCAGGCGGCTCTAAGCCAGGTCAGCAGCGACGCTTTTAAGCAACCGGTCTCGATCGTTCTCGTGGTGATCGTCCTACTCTACATGGATTGGAAATTTACCCTGGCCACGCTCGTCCTCTT
>QHRJ01000322.1 GCA_003220075.1 Verrucomicrobiota bacterium | reverse complement strand
AGTCAAGGTGCGAATCCTCTGCTTTAACCCGAAGGAGGCCGATGATGAAGTTTAGCGGAATTGATCTTCATTCGAATAATAGTGTGGTCCTGATCAGCGATGAGGCGGATCGGATCGTGTATCAGAAACGCTTGCCCAACGATCTCGCGCAAATCGTAGCGGCACTGGAGCCGCATCGGGACGAGCTGGTGGGCGTGGTCATCGAGAGTACCTATAACTGGTACTGGCTGGTCGATGGATTGATGGATGCTGGGTACCGGGTGCACTTGGCGAACCCGTCGGGAATCAGGAAGTACGAAGGGTTGAAGTACAGCGGGGATGTTGCCGATGCGGCCTATCTTGCGCACCTGCTGCGCCTGGGGTTGTTAGCGGAGGGCTACATCTATCCGCGCGAGGAGCGTGGAGCGCGGGATCTGGCGCGCAAGCGCCTGCAACTGGTGCGCTACCGCACGGCGCAGATTCTGTCGATCGAGGGCATTCTGATGCGGCAGACCGGAGCTCGGATGAAGAGCGAGTCGGTCAAGGGCTTGACGGCCGCGCAAGTTGAGGAGTTCGGTTTTGCGCCCGATGTGGCGTTGGCCGTGGAAGCCAACCGCGCGGTGAGCCAAACGCTAGGGCAACAGATCGAAGCACTGGAGCAGCGGCTTCGGGAACGCGTGAGCCTGCGCGGGGAATTCAAGTTGCTGAAAACCACGCCGGGCATCGGCGAGACACTGGCCACCACGATCATGCTCGAGACCGGCACCATCGCGCGCTTTGCCAAGGTGGGCAATTTCAGTTCTTACTGCCGCTGCGTGGATAGCCTGCACGAGAGCAACGGCAAGAAGAAGGGCGAAGGCAACACCAAGAACGGCAACAAATACTTGGCCTGGGCCTTTGTGGAAGCGGCGAACTTCGCCGTGCGTTACTGCCCGCAAGCCAAGCGCTTCTATGAACACAAGAAGCGCAAGACTAACGGCATCGTGGCCATCAAGGCGCTGGCGCACAAATTGGCGCGCGCCTGCTACCACATGCTACGCGAACAGAAGCCCTTCGATGTGAATCGATGTTTCGCATAACGGTTGGGCCAAAGGCGGTGAGCCAGAAAAGCGGTCTGGTGCACAACCACCTCGAATGATTGCGACCTGACACCCGAGTTTAGTACGGCCTAGGAGTAGAGTCCGCTTCCCACGGAGCGGACCATGAAGGCGAAGCGATTTAGCGAAGAACAGATCATCGGCGTGTTGAAGGAAGCGGAAGCCGGCGCGAAGACGAAGGAGCTGTGTCGCCGACACGGGATCTCGGAAGCGACCTTCTACAACTGGAAGGCGAAGTACGCGGGGATGACGGTGTCAGAAGCGCGGCGGCTGAAGGAACTCGAGCAGGAAAACGCCAAGCTCAAACGACTGTTGGCCGAAGCGGAGCTCGACAAAGCTGCCTTGAAGGATCTGCTCCACCGAAAATGGTAAGCCCGCAGGCGAAGCGCGAAGCGGTTGAGGTGTTGATGACCGTGCAGTGCTTCGGTGTCACGCGCGCCTGCGGGCTGGTGGGAATTTCGCGCTCGTTGTATCGCTATCGCAGCCGGCGTCCGGACTGCACCCCGTTGCGATCGCGCATCGAGGAGATTGCCGCGATCAAGCGTCGCTACGGCTATCGCCGTGTGTATCTGCGATTGCGTCGAGAAGGTTGGCAGGTCAATCGCAAGCGCGTCTATCGAATCTATCGTGATGCGGGCCTCGCGGTGCGGCGGCGTAAGCGCAAGCGGATCGGCCTGTTTGAACGCAAGCCGTTACCCAAACCAATCGCGGCGAACTTAAGTTGGTCAATGGATTTTGTGGCCGACGGGCTGATCGGCGGGCGCCGTCTACGGTGCTTGACCATCGTGGACGACTGCACGCGCGAATGTTTGGCGATCGAAGTCGACACCTCGATCACGGGTCTGCGGGTGCAGAGCGTACTGGAGCGCCTCGCCGATACGCGCGGTCTGCCGAAATCAATCACCGTCGATAATGGGCCTGAATTCGACGGCCAGGTGCTCGACAAGTGGGCCTATCGCAGCAGCGTTCACCTATCGTTCATTCGACCCGGCAAGCCGAATGAAAACGCGTACATCGAAAGCTTCAACGGGAAATTCCGCGACGAGTGCCTGAACGAGCACTGGTTCATCAGCTTAGCGCATGCACGCAGCGTTATCGAAGCCTGGCGTATCGAGTACAACACCGAGCGACCGCACAGCTCGCTCAGCAATCTGACACCCGAAGAATTCGCCCGGACGATCGGCGAAAATGAAGTATCTTTAACCGCGGACTCAACCCTCAGTTCGGACTAAATTGGGTGTCAGGTCGATTGGACACGTCTTTGCGCCATCTGCTTGAA
>QHRJ01000237.1 GCA_003220075.1 Verrucomicrobiota bacterium | reverse complement strand
GCCGTCGGATCAACCACCGAGCTGGCCGTCTTCATGGCCGGCTGGGGTAGCAACAACAAGTTTTCGATGTTGGGTGCAATGCGCGCCATTGCCCAAATGGTTAGCTATGAATTACCGCTCATCCTCACCACCCTCCCGGTGGTGATGATGGTAGGCGCGCTTTCGCCGGATGCGATTGTCGCGGCCCAGGACGGCTATTCGCTGGGCGTCCTGCCACATTGGTTCGTCACTACCCCCTGGGGCGCGGCCGCGTTCGTTTTGTTCTTTGTCTCCGGTCTGGTCGAATCCAACCGCACTCCCTTCGATGTTCCGGAAGGCGAATCGGAAATCGTTGCCGGTCACATGACGGAATATTCTGGCTTCAAGTACGCGACCTTTTTCATGGCGGAGTATTTTGGCATGTTCGCCATTAGCGGATTGGCGGTGACATTGTTTCTCGGCGGCTGGCATTCGCCGATCGCTGCGCTCAACTTTATTCCATCCTATTTTTGGTTTTTCCTGAAGTTGAGCGCGCTGCTTTTCGTTTATATCTGGGTCCGTGGAACGCTTCCGCGCACCCGCGTCGATCAAATCATGAATTTCGCCTGGAAATTCATGCTTCCGATGGCCTTCACCCTGATCGTCGCTGCCGCGGTCTGGCATTATGAGGGGCGCGGACTCGCGGGCTGGCTTTGGTCGCTGGCAGTGATCGCCCTTGTTTATCTCGCGCTCTCGCGTCTCCTTGATACAAGAAGAAAATTTGCGACGCGCACCTATCGTTTCGCCGAATGAATAGCGTCGCTTTTCTGCTGATTGCCATCATTACCCTTGCGGGCGCGCTCGCCGCCGCGACACTGCCAAGGCTAATCCACGCTGCCCTTAGTCTGGTGGTGGCCTTTGTCGGCGTGGCCGCGTCCTTTTTCTTGTTAGGCGCAGAATTCGTTGGATTGGTGCAGGTCTTTGTTTATGTCGGAGCAGTCGCTGTCTTAATTGTTTTCACAATTCTGCTCACGCGCCGCGAGGTGACTGGCGAGCGTGGCGTTAACTGGGGCGGCGCCATCGTGGCACTGGCTGTCTTCGGTGGATTGCTCTGGACAATCTTTAAAACCAAATCGCTCGCGCTTGCGGCGCCGCAAATCGAACCGCTCACGGTGAAACGCATCGGCGAAGCGCTCATGACCAATTACGTCTGGCCATTGCAATGCATTGGGCTAGTCCTCACTGCCGCGCTCATTGGTGCCCTCGTGCTGGTGATGGAGGAGAAGCGAGAAGAAAGGTGAATTGTTAAAAGGTTACAACGTTAAAACGAAAGAAGCAGAGTCATCTCGTCATTTATTTTAAGAATGTAACAATTTTAACGTTTTTAACTCCAGCCACGCCATGACTCCAACCCTCCAACTTTTCCTTATCATCTCGACCGCGCTATTCTCCATCGGCCTGCTCGCCGCGCTTAGTCGCCGTCACGCCATTTTCATTTTGATCGGCATTGAGTTGATGCTTGCCGCTGCAAACTTGAATTTCATCGCATTCTGGCGTTTCAGTCCTGAACCGCATCAACCCACTGGCGTATTGGTCGCGATCTTTTCCATCGCCATCGCCGCCGCTGAAGCCGCCGTCGGCTTGGCACTCGTCATCGCCATTTACCGCCATTACCACACGACCAGTGTCGATAAGCTCGACCAGCTAAAAGGATGATTTTGTGAACTCGTGCTCATGCTCATGATCGTGCTCGTAATCGAATGAGTTCGTGGATCGTCACCAACCTTTGGTTGATCCCGGCGGTGCCATTGGGCGCGTCGTTCATTATTCTCAGTTTGGTCAATTCGCGTCGTCGCACCGCCGCAGCCCTCGCGATCATCGGCCAAATCGTCGCATTCGTGTTCGCAATCACGGCGTTTTTGCCAACGCTGTATCTACCCGGCTTCCGCGCCATCCACAATTTCACCTGGTTCACTTTCGGCGACCAGGCACTTCGCATTGGCTGGATGCTCGACCCGCTCGCCGCCGCCATGATGGTCATGATCACGCTGGTCGGTCTTTGCATTTTTGTCTTCAGCGTTGGCTACATGGCCGACGACAAAAACTTCAGCCGCTTCTTCTCGTATCTTTCTTTTTTCTCCGGGGCGATGCTTGGAGTGGTCATCGCAAATAGCCTGCTCCTACTTTTCGTTAGCTGGGAACTGGTTGGGCTCGCTTCTTATTTGCTTATTGGCTTCTGGATCGAGAGGCCGAGCGCGGCCGCCGCAGCCAGGAAAGCTTTCATCACCACGCGCATCGGCGATCTCGGGTTTTTTCTCGGGATGCTTTGGCTCTACCACAACAGTGGCACTCTTTTATTTTACGACCAGGGACGCGGTTGCCTCGAAAACGCAGGACTTCTCGCCATTGGCGCCAGCGCCACCTTCATCGCATTGCTGATTTTCTGCGGTGCGGTCGGCAAGTCCGGGCAATTCCCTCTCCATGTCTGGTTGCCGGATGCGATGGAAGGACCGACACCTGTCAGTGCGCTGATCCATGCCGCAACCATGGTCGCTGCCGGCGTTTTCCTGGTCGCTCGCGTCTATCCCTTATTCTCGTTAGGCGCGGTCAATGGTGTCACGCCGTCTCTCACCGTGGTGGTATCGGTCGGTGTCGTCACTGCGCTAATGGCTTCGCTCATTGCCCTGGCGCAGTTCGATATCAAACGCATTCTAGCTTACTCAACCGTCTCGCAGCTTGGCCTGATGATGGTCTCGCTCGGTGTCGGTGGCGTCGCGGCCGGGATCATGCACCTGATCGCGCATGGCTTCTTCAAAGCACTGCTCTTTCTTGGTGCGGGCTCGGTCATTCATGGACTTCATCATGAACAAGACATTCGCAAAATGGGCGGCTTGCGCTGGATCATGCCGGTGACGTTTCTCACTTACGCCATCGGCATGATGAATCTGAGCGGCGTTCCGTTCTTCTTTTCTGGTGGTTGGACGAAAGAAGAAATCCTGCACAGCACAGCGCATTGGCGCGTCTCGCCCTTGCCGCATTACCTGATGCTCGCCGGAGTAATTCTCACCGCGCTCTACATGACTCGGCAAATCATCTACGTGTTTTTGGGTTCCGCCCGGAACACAGACTTCCAGTCTGTGCGCCCAGCGGAGTCACACTCCGCTGAAGCAGCGACAACAACGGAGAACATCTCCGTTGTGCGCACAGACCAGAGGCCTGTGTTCCATGCGCACGAAAGTCCACGGGTAATGACGATGCCGCTCATTGTCCTCGCCTTGTGCTCAATTCTTTTCGCCTTCGTGCTCACGCCCGCCTGGCCCTGGTTCCACGCCTATCTCAACGGCGAACCTGCACGCGTTGACTTCACCTTGCTTATTCAGCCGATGCTTTTCTTTTCGCTCGCACTGGTCGCCGGAGGAATTGGGCTTGGTTGGTTGATCTATCGTAGAATCCCCGATCCTCTGGCGCGGGCACGGCCAGGGTTGTTCCGTTTTCTCGAAAACAAGATGTGGGTCGATGAATTCTATGAACAAACCGTTATCACTTTCAGCCGAATACTCGCGCGTCTAGCCGATTGGCTGGATCGCTATTTCTGGGATGGCCTGGTCAGGCTATTTGCTGGAATTGGTCAGGCCTTGGGGGTTTTGAGCAAAGGCTTTGATGACCACGGCATCAACGCCGGCGTTGATGAAACCATGAGTGGAACACGAGGGTTTGGTCGACTGATTGCCGCGGCACATTCCGGTCAGATCCAAACTTATCTGGGTGCGATTGCCATTGGAATGCTCCTCCTGCTTGTCCTTTACGCATGGCTTGGCTGATTACTACGCTTATAGTAGCTCCGGTCGTCGGAGCGTTTCTGGTTGGCGCGATGCGCAACTACGCTCGCAGCGTCGCCCTCGCATTTAATCTAATTACTGCGATAGGCGCTTTCCTATTATGGCGAAGCTTTGATTGTAGTTTGTCTGGTCTTCAACTAGTTGAGCGGCATAGCTGGATCCCGGCGATCGGTGCCGAGTATTTGGTTGGCGTCGACGGCCTGAGTCTGCTGCTTGTCATCCTTACTTCGCTGGTCTTTCCATTCGCCTTGCTCGCGCAATCGCGCCCAGCGGGAGATCGCGGTTTCTGCGCGCTGATGTTGATTATGCAAGCCGCGCTCTACGGCACGTTCACCGCCCAGAATTTCGTTCTCTGGTTTCTTTTCTACGAGATGAGCCTCATCCCAGCCTTCCTCCTTATTAAAATCTGGGGAGGCGAAAAACGCGACCGCGCCGCCACAAAATTCTTCCTTTATACCTTTCTCGGAAGCGTGGCGATGCTGCTCGCTTTTCTCGGGATCTATTTCGCCAAGGGCACGTTCGATTTCGCCGGTCTCGGCGAGCTCGCAAAAACCGGCGACTTACTGACCGGCAACTTTACATGGCTCGCCTTCGCCGGAATCTTTCTTGGACTCGCGGTCAAGGTGCCACTCTTTCCTTTTCACACCTGGCTGCCCGACGCCTACGAAACGGCCCCCACCGGTGTTTCAATGGTGTTGACCGGGGCGCTCTCCAAAATGGGAGTTTACGGTTTCATTCGGTTACTGCTGCCGCTTTTTCCTAACGAGATTAAAATACTTGGGCCATGGCTGCTCACTCTCGCAGTTTGTTCCATCGTGATCGCTCCTCTGGCCGCATGGGCGCAATCCGACCTGAAACGAATGGTTGCCTACTTATCGATCAATCATCTTGGCTACTGCATGCTCGGTCTTTTCGCCGTCACCGCGACGGCGGCGCGACCCTTGGTCGAAATGCAGGCGGCCTTGAGCGGCGTTTTCATGCAAATCTTCAATCACGGCATCACCGCGGCCGCGCTCTTCTATTTTGTCGGGCTACTCGAGCAACGACGCGGCCTGCGCGGTATCGATGATTTCGGAGGACTGATGCAACGCGCGCCGCTTTTCTGCGGCTGGATGAGCGTCGCGATGTTTTCGTCGCTCGGACTGCCCGGACTAAACGGATTCATCGGCGAATTTCTTATCTTCAAGGGTTCCTTCGCCATTGCTGCTTCGTTTACTGCGGTGGCGGTGCTCGGTCTCCTTTTCACCGCCATCGTCTTCATGCGGGTGATGCAATCGCTCTTCAGCGGGCCGCTCATTGAAACCGGTGTCGCTTTTGCCGATCTCAGAGCTAACGAGAAATGGGTGGTAGTTCCGGTCACACTGCTCATGTTCGCCATCGGCATTGTCCCGCAATTCCTTTTCAACATTTTCAACTCCACCGTGGTGCAGATGGCGCGGCTGTTTTCGTGAGGGAGGTGCCATGAGTAAGGAGCTCGTTTTGATTCGGCAAGTTGCGCAAGTCATTCGCGTTATCCGTGGCGAGAAGGTGCTGCTCGACTTCGACTTGGCGCCTTTATATGGCGTCACCACCGGAAATCTGAATAAGGCTGTGCGACGTAATCGCGACCGATTTCCATCGGATTTCATGTTTCAACTTACTGCTGCGGAAGCTGAATCTTTGATATTCCAATTTGGAATATCAAAAGGTCGTGGAGGTCGCCGTCATCGCCCATATGCATTCACCGAACAAGGGGTGGCAATGCTGTCGAGCGTTCTGAGCAGCGAGCGGGCGGTGAATGTAAATATCGCGATCATGCGGGCTTTCGTAAAGCTGCGCGAGGCGTTAGAAACAAATCGCAAGCTGGCGCGAAAATTCGATGAACTCGAGAAACACGTCGGTAAACATGACGAGAAGATCGATGCGATCCTAGAAGCGATTCGACAGTTAATGGCGCCGCCGGAAAAGCCGAAGCGCGAGATTGGATTTCATGTTCGCGAAAAGGCCCCGCGATACCGAACGCGCAATCATTTATGAGAAACATACTCACTGGTTTCTTGGCCTTTACGCTTTTATCTGCCTTTGCGGAGACGCCGCCGCCCATAGAGGTTCGCTTCTGCCCGGCGTCGGCCATTCACACTTACCCCTTGGAAAGCCGACGCGAAGTCAACAGTCTCTTATTGCAGAACGTGGCAGTTCTCAATCACAGCGCCTCGGCGTTGAAGATCAAAGCCGTTACGATTGAGCTGTTGCAATCCGGAACGGTGACCGATTCAAGGCGGCTCGAGGCAACTGAGCTTCAGCGCTTCGCTGAGCGCGGCGCAAAAATGCAAGCAGGCGGGGTTCTCCAGGAGGTCGCGTTTCAATTCTGCGGCACCAGTCTTATCCCGTCTGATGTGAAATTGGCCGGCCCAGATTTGAATAAAAACCAGGCGCTCCTTATTACTTCACAGGTGTTCGCCTTTACCGGCACGCGCGATTCGCTGCGAGTGAAGGTTGACGGCAACAGCGGCGGTAAGACGACGGAAGTGAGCGGGACGCTGCCGATAAAATCCGAATTTGCGAAGAACACTTATATCTTTCCGCTTCGCGGCGTTTCTTATGTGGGGTGGGGAGCATCTTTCCATACCGGCCATCGTTGGGCGATTCCCGAAGAGTTCGCGCTCGATATCGCAAAGCTTGGCGGCGATGGGCTTTCGCATAAAGGCGATGGCACGCGCTTTGAGGACTACTACGCGTATGGCAGCGATGTCCTGGCGGCGTGCGATGGCACTGTGGTCGAAGATGTGAATGATCAGCCGGAAGATCCGACCGCCATGCAGCGGCCGGATGAGAGTCAGGAAGCCTATTTTGCAAGGCTCCAGAAAGAGCAAGGAGCCCGTTTGGGGAAGGGCATGATCGCGGTCACGGGCAACTACGTGATGATCGATCACGGCAAGAATGAATATTCGTTTTACGCACATCTGCAGCCGGGCAGCGTTCGCGTCCATAAGGGAGATCGGGTCAAGGCGGGGGACCTAATCGGCAAGCTCGGCTCCTCTGGAAATTCAACCGAGCCACATCTGCATTTCCATGTGTGCGACAGCAACGATCCGCTGATGAGCGCGGGGATTCCCGTGAACTTCAGCAATGTCACGATCCAGTGGGCGGACGTGCCGCGACCAATTCAAAGCGGAGATGTCATAATCGCCAAGTGATCGCGTGGACGATTTACATTACGTTTGGGGGCGCAGTATTGTTGCTCTTTTTGCCGCGCGCGTTTTCACGCTGGATCGCGTTACTCATAACTACCGCGACGTTCGCGATTAGTCTGGCGACGTTCTTCTGTCACGATCTCGATTTGGCGCACTTCACCACCATTGTGCGCGTGCCTTGGGTACCGGCCCTGGGCATGAATTACCATCTCGCGGTCGACGGAATCAGCCTGACGCTCGTCCTGGTTACGTCGATAACAGCAGTCAGCTCAGTCCTTTTCTCCTGGGATATCGCCAATCCCGCCTCTGGCGGGCAGCTACTTCCGAGCGGCAACAATTCCCCGTACGAATCTGCGTCACGAAGTAGCTGGGCGACCGAGCCGGTTGACGCAATCGGCTGCCCCCCGGGCGCGAAGCGGGTCGATCAACGACCAAACGAGTTTTTTTTCTGGCTCTTGCTTATCGCAGGCAGTTCCTTCGGCGTTTTTCTGAGCGCCGATTTATTCCTGCTCTTTGTCTTTTACGAACTGGTGATCGTGCCCAAGTACTTCCTGATCGCGATCTGGGGATCGACCAACAAAGAATACGGCGCGATGAAGTTGACCCTTTACTCCTTCTTCGGCGGTGCGCTCGTTTTCATCGGAATCATTGCCGCGTATGTCAGCGCCGGTTCGCTCGACTTGAAGGAGCTCGCCCAATTCCGATTCACCCCGCAATTACAAGCCTGGGCGTTTCCCATTTTGTTTCTCGGCTTCGCCGTCCTCGCCGGCATTTGGCCATTGCACACCTGGGCGCCGACCGGTCACGTGGCCGCGCCGACCGCAGGTTCGATGTTGCTCGCCGGAATTGTGATGAAGCTTGGAGCTTACGGCGGGCTGCGCGTGGCGATGAATCTCTTCCCGCAAGGTTTCCAAATGTGGAGTAGTTGGATTGCGATTCTGGCCGTGATTGGAATTGTCTATGCCGCCGCGGTGGCCCTGCGACAGCGCGACCTTAAATTCGTCATCGGTTATTCGAGCGTGAGCCACATGGGTTTCGTGCTTCTTGGCCTGGCCACAGCAAACGTTCTCGGCGTTTCCGGCGCGGTTCTGCAAATGTTTTCGCACGGCTTGATCGGTGCACTCCTCTTTGCCGTGGCTGGACGCATGATTTATCGCCGTACTCACACCCGTGATCTCGACGAACTGTCGCTGATGGAACTGAATCGCGCGCTTCCCTTCGCGGCCTTTGTCTTTGTTATCGCTTCAGCCGCGTCGATGGGCATTCCCGGCTTCAGCGGGTTCGCCGCCGAAATCACCATCCTGATTGGCGTTTGGAAAACCTTTCCGATCGCAGTCTGGATTACGGGAGCGGGTATGGTTTTGGTAGCGGCATTTACCTTGCGCGCTCTGAAAAGAAGCTTCTTCGACACTGCTTTAGAAGAAGGTCAAAACGTTAAACGCGTTACAACTCCGAAAGCTTTCGCGAGCAGGCCGTTAAATCGGGAAGCGCTCGAACCGATTACCGTTCCCGAAAAACTCGGCGCCGTCCTGCTGATGTTCGGGACTCTGGCAATCGGAATTTATCCCAAGTTCTTGCTCGATCGCATTCAACCCGCAGTTGAAGCAATGCGGTTTCTGGCAAGATGAAGCGTGAATCGTTAAACCGTGAACTGTTACATCGGGATTCCGATTCACGTGTAACGATTCAACGAATCACGCCTGAGAAAAGTCGCGGAACTGTGGTGGCAGGCGTGTCGCCTGCAATGCCGCAAAGACGGGTAGTTGGCACCAATGTGGCCGACACGGCCGCCGCTACAGGTTTCTGCAGGCTCGTCGCGGCGCTTGGACTCATTATCGCGATCGAAGCCGTATTGATGCTTCCAGCACGCGCGAATTTGTTCCAGGGCATGCTTGTGATCTCGCCGCTCAACTCGCTTTTCATGGTCGTCTGTTTAGTGCTTGCCTTCCTTACCATCCTTCTCGCGTCCCGTGAGATACCAAACCATGGTGAATATCTTGCCATTATTTTGCTCGCTACTATCGGCCTACTACTTCTCGTTAGCAGTGAGGAGCTGCTCATGATCTTTATCGGACTCGAGCTTACGGGTCTGTCCCTTTATCTCATGACTGCATTCGACAAAACCGATATTCGATCGGCCGAGGCCGGCCTGAAGTATTTCCTCTTTGGCAGCACCGCCAGCGCTTTTACTCTCTTCGGGCTGAGCCTGATTTATGGCATGGTGGGCACCACCAGTCTTGCCGCCATCGCAGAAGGTCTTGCTGGGCAATCGCTCTCGCCGCTTTTGTTCGCCGGCATCGTCATGACCCTTGTTGGTTTCGCCTTCAAAATCGCAGCGGCGCCCTTTCACCTCTGGGCCCCTGACGCCTACCAAGGCGCGCCGGTTTCGAGCGCCGCCTTCATCGCATCGGGATCAAAAGTGGCCTCGTTCGTCGTCCTTGGAAAGATTGTGCTCATTGGATTTGGACCGGTCCACGGCAGCGCGGACTGGCACGCCATGGTTGCGGGTTGGTCGCCGGTGCTGGCCGTGTTGGCTGCGTTCTCGATTCTCATTGGTAATCTCGTGGCCCTGGTTCAAACCAACCTGCGCCGGTTGCTCGCTTACTCCGCCGTTGCTCACGCCGGTTACACGTTACTCGGAATAATTGCGGGCGGGCGCGAAGGATTCAGCGCGACCTTATTCTACACTACCATCTACGCGTTTACCTTGATCGGCGCGTTCGGGGTTGTTGCGGTGGTACGCCGCGAAACCGGCGGTGACGATTTGCAAAACTTTGCCGGACTGCGTGCGCGCTCACCATTGCTCGTCGGATGCATGGCGGTATTCATGTTATCATTGGCTGGTCTACCGCCATTCGCCGGATTCTTCGGCAAGTTCTATCTCTTTAGCGCTGCGTTTCGTGCCGGTGCAAATCATGGTCTCCTCTGGCTGGTGGCACTCGCGCTTTTCGGCAGTCTGATCTCCCTTTACTATTATCTCATCGTTTTAAAGGTGATTTTCCAGACTCAGGGCGCTGAAACTCGTTCGCTCTCATCTCTGGCAGAGAACGGACTTTCCAGACTGACAATTGCATTCGCCGCAGCCATTGTGCTGTTCCTTGGAATCGCGCCGCAATTCCTTGTCGCGCGAATCCTTGCAGCATTGCCGTAAGTAAATCAGCGCGAGTCGCATTGTGCCTTTTATTATCGGCACGAAGGCTGCTAAAAATCGCGATCATGTTGCACGATCCCGTGTTTGACTCGACCGAAAACCAAGCCCTCCTTGTCGTTTGCACCCGCAAAACGATTCGCCATGCCGCCATTCTTGGAATTGTTTGGGGCTCCATCAACCTGGTGATCGGATTTTTCGCTATCCAGGCGACTGCATTGAACGCAGGAATTCTCGTCCTGGGTTTGTTAATGCTCGGAGCAGGAGTTACGGCTCTGAACAAACCATCGATCCACAGCTTATTGAGCGAAGCTGCTGTCAGTGCGCTGTTACTTTGCTGGAACATCGGAATCGCCATTTTCAATGCCCGATCCGGCTACGGTGATCACGTTAACGGACACAGTTTAATCTGGCCCGCGATTGCCGCGATCATCTTTTTCCGCCAATACAAGAAGCTCGGTCAACTTAAAAACGCGATCGCCTCAATGGACCACGCCAAGGTGAAAGAGGCTTCCGTTCTGTGTAAGCAACTTTTCAAGAGCAGGCTGAAACAGTCCCCTGATATCGTTGAAGCCTCATCGAGGCGCTATCGTCTGCGATTGATGAGCGAGTCGGTCTTCTGCGCGCAGCGAAATTTGTCGCAAGCTTTTCACATGAGCCGCGAGAATTTCAAGCAATGCATCCGGGATATTGGCAAGAAAAGACTTCGCGTGGTCGTCCGTCACCCGCTTGGCAAAATCGCATATGCTTTCGACAAGAAGAATTCCGATAAGATCAAAGGCTGGCTAGCTGTCCCACCTCCGGTTACGAGCTAAACAACAGTGACGAGGTTATCGTTCATTTACGTTCTGTTGCTCGTCAGCGGCCAAGCGATATCCGAAACCGCCATGAAAATCTTGACGGCTTAAAGCCGTCAAGTTTGCGAGATGCTTGTAGCTCGACGGTGGCCAGCGGTCTGCTAGTTTCGCGCGTCAGAAATTCCGTGAGCGAAACTACAACGCCACCCCGGCTTCGAGTCGACCCGCGCTTTACCAATCGCGAGCGCCAGCCGGGTCTCGATTTTCTCCGCGCTCTCGCCATCGTCGTAGTGGTCATTTACCACTCCGCCCTTTTCGGCTTCAAATTGCCCGAACGCGTCGATCGATTCGGCTGGATCGGGGTCGACCTATTCTTTGTTCTCAGCGGATACCTGATCGGCGGCCAACTGCTCGTGCCGCTCGCCCACGGTCAGCAGATCAACCTGGGGCGCTTCTTCGCCCGCCGCGCCTTGCGAATCATACCAGCCTGCTTCGTCATCCTCGCCGTTTATGCCTTTTTGCCGTCGTGGCGGGAGTACCCAGAAATGTCGCCGCTTTGGAAATTTATCGTGTCGGTGCAAAACATTGGTCTGCATGGCGGCACCGCCTTTTCCCACGCCTGGTCGCTTGCGGTCGAAGACCAGTTCTATCTCCTCCTGCCGCTAGTTCTAGTTCTCGTTAGCCGATGGCCTCGTACTCGATTTATCATTCCATGCGTCATTGTTCTTGGCGGAATCATGCTTCGCGCATTTCTTGCCTGGCAGAATTTGACTGAGATCGGCGTCTCATTTCGCGGCTTTCAAACTTGGATCTACTACCCAACCTGGACCCGGCTCGATCCTCTCGTCTTCGGGGTTGTTCTGGCTGCGATCGAAAAATTCCGTCCGCAATGGTGGCGCTGCCTGATGAATCTTGCCCCCTGGCTCTTGCTGCCCGGGCTCGCCCTCATCGTCTGCGCGTTATATCTGGGTGAAGGCGATTATCTCACCATTGCCGCCAGCATCTGGCAGTTTCCATTGATCGCGATCGGTATGGCCGCGTTACTGATTTGTGCCGTGAGTCCGCGGCTACCGCTTCGCCGAGTTGCCCTACCCGGCGCCGCGTTTATCGCCAGCATAGCCTACAGCGCTTATCTCGTTCAAAAGCTTGTCATCCATTTCGTCGCGCAATTTTGTTCCAGCCATAACATCGCGCTCACGTCGGCGTCCGCTCTTCTGGGCGTCGAACTCAGCGTTTACACAGGCGCCACAATTCTATTTTTAGCAGTGGAGCGTCCGTTCCTCCAACTACGTCACCGCCTCACTCCGCGCACGTAGCACTTAGTGGCGGCCGTGCCGGCCGCTGAGTGGCTCTCGAATCGTCGCTTCCTTGTCGTAACATCAAATGTGGCAACCAGTGATTTATTAATCGTCGCGGCGAAACGTCTGCGCGACGCTGTTGACGAACTGACTTTCGCCGCGCCTGTCGCGCATGTTTACAACCCGCTCCACTACGCATGGCGGGCGCATGAGATGTACCTGCGGCGCTACGGAAACAGCAGAAAGCGGGTGCTCTTTCTCGGAATGAATCCGGGTCCGTTTGGGATGACGCAAACCGGTGTCCCGTTCGGGGAAATCGCTGCCGTGCGCGATTGGCTCGGCATTCAAGTCAGGATTGACCGTTCGCCGGACGAACATCCCAAGCGGCCGGTGCTAGGATTCGATTGCTCGCGGAGCGAAATCAGCGGCCAACGTTTATGGGGATTGTTCGCGAAACGCTTCGGTGCTGCCGAGAAATTCTTCGTGGAACACATGGTGATGAATTATTGCCCACTCGCGTTTTGTGAAGAGAGCGGGCGCAATCGAACGCCGGACAAACTGCCGGCGAAGGAACGGACGTCGCTATTCGCCGCGTGTGATGATCATTTGCGGGACATCGTTCGCATCTTGGAACCCGAATGGCTTGTCGCAGTCGGCGATTTTGCCTTTAAACGCGCTGAGCAAATTCTTGCCGGTAGACGTCTCGGCCGGATTTTGCATCCGAGTCCGGCCAATCCCGCAGCAAATTGCGATTGGGCTCTTCTTGCCACAACCCAATTGCGCCAACTCGGAATCTGGGAGTGACACTGCTTCCTGTTTCCGCCTTCTCGCTTTCCGTTTTCGGTTTTTACAGTGTTCGCTCCAAGCTTGTTCGGCTTGACGCCGCCAACCGGTCTCCGAAAGAACGGTGTTTATGACGTATATTTTGTCAAGCTGAGCGAAGCCGAGGATCTCTCACTATTTTTTACCGAGGTAGATCACTCTTTGGGTCTAATGCCCAGGCGGCGAGCCGACTGGGCGATTGCCACCTAACGAGACGTTGGCGCCGGCGTTTACGGTACCACCGCCGATGCTGGCGCTGAGTGTCCCGGCCACATTTCCACCAACGTTAACGGCGCCCGGAGTAACGTTGATTGTCCCGCCAGAACCGGGCGTAGCGTTGCCCAGCAGCGACACAAGTTGAGCGCTGCTGGAGACCGAAACTGCCGGGCCAGAGTCAAGAACCTTGTTTGCGGCAGTCGAGGTGGTAGTGGAAACGGTTGCGGCTACGGGCGCGCCGTTCTGACTCGTGGCTAAGCCGGCGAGTGAACCGATGGTTTTGCTCAGCTGATCCTTTGAAGCCAAAACCAGGTTGGTTCCGTGACCCATGACCAAATTTGTCGGAACAAGGGTTCCTTTTGTCAACTCCTTGGCCTGGTCGTTGATTGCCGCCTGAATAAGCGGCATGCTGGGCAAAATATTGCTGCCGGGAAAGTTTACCAAGGTCGATGTCCTAACGATCTGTGCCAGATCAACGTCGATCGGCTCGGGAATCCTTTTTGCGTCCGGTCGCATGATCACCATTTTTCCCGGATGCAAAGTTACTGAATCACCAAAGGATCCGTTTCGCGATAAACGCAAGCTACCTTCGAGCACCAGAACCTTGAGGTATTGCTTAGGGCTATATTCCATCATGATCGTCGTGCCGGTGATTGCCGCCGTCACCGCCGCGGTGTGAATTTTCGCTCCGCCTAATCCTTTCGGCACCTGCAGAAGCATGGCTCCTTTCTCCAGAGTCATATCCCGTGTGCCGGTTTTGAAACTGAAAAATGTCTCCGCACCGACGCGCGTCAGGGTGTTATCCTGAAAAAGCAACTCCGAGCGGGATCTGGCGCCCGTCTGTAGACCGAGATCATCTTTGATGACATCGCGTAAGGCAGCGGGACGATCGCCTTTTGCGGGCTCGATCACACTGACCCGGTTGATGATTTTGGTGACCTCGGCAGAGGTGAGAGGGCCGGCAACGGATTGCTGAACGAAGACGCCGGAACAGAAGGCGACAGCGGCGAGAGCAAACCTGGTTCTCAGCATAGATATTCTGGCAACTGTGCTATAAATTATATATTTAGAATCGAATCATCAACCAGTTTTGGCCTCATCCCGAGAACCCCAGGACCCACCAATGGATCCTATCCGTCGGACGCAGCCGAAAGCGCGTCCTCTATCGGCATTTCTCCCGCTGCGTCCGACCATCATGCCCCATAGCCGCACCCTGGTCGTCTTTCTCCTTGCAACGCTTTGTGCCGCTGCCGCGGCTTTGCTGGATTTCACCTCTCCCAGCTATTACTGGCAGACCGAATACCGGGTTCGGGACGCCATCGCCCGCTCCGGCCGCACAACTCCGCCTAATCCAGACCTGCTCTTTCTCGCCATTGATTCCGATTCTGTAACCCTGGATGAAACACTCGATCTTCAAGGGTTGTTCTCGTCCAGTTCAAGCGATCCTGGATCGCGGCGCGCCCTCGAGATCATGAGCAAAGGTTGGCCTTGGAACCGCGAAATCTACGCCATGATTCTGGAGCGTCTTGTCCGCGCTGGTGCAAAGGTTGTCGCTTTCGATTGCCTATTTTCCGCTCCCGCCCCCGGTGATAATGCCTTTCGTGTCGCACTGGAGCAATTCAAGCCCCAGGCGGTGATTGGAAGCAATTTCGTTTCTCCTGACAACGTCGAGCGATCGTCCAGAATTCCTTCCAGCTACGAGCCGCCGGCCGAAACGCTGATCCCAAAGACCCCAACGCAAGACGAACGCGTCGGGTTCACGAATTTTTTTGCTGATGAAAGCAACGTTGTGCGCGGAGCTCAATATCGAGTTGATTTTCATGAGCGCGAGAATTCGATCGCGACTTACCTTTCGTTGTCGGCACGCGTTGTTTCAAAAGCCGGCCACCCGGAACTGATTCCCGACGATCTCGCCGAGCATCTGATCCGGTTCACCGGCCCGCCTCGAACGGCTTTTCGTCCACGCCCGCTCTTCGAAATCTTTGTTCCGGAATACTGGGAACACAATTACCGCTCCGGCGAGCTCGTCCGCGACAAGATCGTAGTCGTCGGGGCGGAAGGAAAGTGGCAGAAGGATGAATTGCTGACGCCGTTTGGCCCGATGCCAGGGGCCGAGGTCCACCTCAACGTTCTCAATGGCCTACTCCATCGCGAATCGATCCGAGACCTTTCGCCGTCTGCCAGGGCAGTTGTGACGATACTGACCGCCATCCTCGGGTCCGCCCTGTGGCTAAGCATCCGGTCTCCGTGGCTGCGCTTGCTTGCTCTCGGGGGGATTGACGCCGCTACACCATTTTTCGCCCTTTGGTTTTACAACCATCAAAATCTTTATCTTCCCTGCCTGGCGCCACTCCTGGCCCTCAACTCGACCGTTTTCTTCTGCCTGGCTTCGGATTTCATCTTTGAAAGTATCGAGAAAGCCAGACTTCGGTCGACATTGCAAACGCGGGATGACCTTACCCATATGATCATTCATGATCTGCGCGCGCCCCTGAACCTGGTTACCGGCTACGTCGATATACTGGAACAGATGGCTTCCGATAAACTGGATCCGGATGAAGCAGAGTGTGTCTCCGGGGCAAAACAGGGCGCGGATGACATGAGCGATATGATCACTACGCTTCTGGATGTCGGTCGACTCGAGGCGGGTGAAATGCCGCTCCGCTTACAAGAGCACGACCTCGCGGAGATCGCGCGCAAGGCTGCGGATCGATTTACCCCTGTCCTACGAGATCGCACCCTCCGTTGCGAGATGCCGCCAGAGCCAGTGGCAGTCTTTTGCGACGCTGATGTCGTCCGGCGGATTCTTGAGAACCTCATCGGCAATGCGCTGAAATTCACAAAATCAGATGGAACAATCCGGATAAATGTTGAGCGCACGGGGGCTGATGTCACCATTTCTGTCAGCGACAACGGCGAGGGGATACCGCGCGACCAGCACGAATACATCTTTGAAAAATTTGGACAAACAAACAGTGGCCGCCAACATCGGCATTCGACTGGCCTGGGGCTCGCCTTTTGCCGGCTTGCGGT
>QHRJ01000321.1 GCA_003220075.1 Verrucomicrobiota bacterium | reverse complement strand
ATTCGTTCGGCCCCAAATCATTCCAGAAAGTGCGGGGCTGCTCCGCGATGAAATCGATCTTAACGATCGACTTCGGACTCTTGTAACCGTACTTCCAAGGAACGATCACACGCAAAGGCGCGCCGTGTTGTCTCGGCAATGGTTTGCCGTAAATTCCCGTAGTCATCAGCGTCAACTCGTTCATCGCTTCGTCCATGCGCAGACCTTCGTAATAAGGCCACGGATATGCTTGTTCCCGTTGTCCCACCGCTTCTTCCGGCCGGTGAAAGGAGATAAAGCGTACGTACTTCGCGGATGAGAGCGGCGCGCAAAACTCGACGAATCTTGCGAACGGAAAGCCGACCCAGGGCACCACCATCGACCATGCCTCGACACAACGGAGACGATAAATCCGCTCCTCCGGTGGGAATTTTCGGATGAGATCTTCGAAACCAATCTGGAAAGGCTTTTGCACTAGACCTCCGATCTCGACGGTCCACGGATCAATCCTAAGTCCAGATGCAAGACGCGCCACAGCGGCTTTGTCGGTGGTGAATTCGTAAAAATTGTTGTAGCGACCTGCGATGCCGGCCGGAGTCAGCGTCCGATCCTCAATCTGGAATCTTGCGTTGCGCGGCGCAGGATAAAGTGCGTCGGAAGCGCGCGCGGGCAGTGGAACGTCCGCTGCCTGGGATGCATTTTGTTTTGAGCCGCAGGCGGGGAACGTGACCGCAGTTGCAGCTAGGGCAAAAGCTCTAATAAATCGGCGGCGATTCCAAAAAATCGCCTCCGGTGTGACCGCTAATTCTGGCAACGAGTGGTGAAAAGCGCGTGCGATATTCATAGCAAGGTTTCAAGGTTTGGCGCTCAATGTGACGGTGGTCTCGCCGCGCCCACGAGGTCCGTCGTAGGAAAGTTTGCCCGCCCAATCTCCGGCCATTCCGACTTTGATCTTCGCTCGGTAACGCCCGGGCGCGCCCGCCGGCTGAATATTTGCGCCTTCGTGCATCTGCATTCCAGTCATATTCATGTTGAGCTCAAATTTGACGTTGCCCACATCGATAAGATTTCCGCTGCTGTCGCGAAATTCGAGCAGCACATCGTTGTCGCCATTCTTGAGCTGTCCGCCGGGTGATGAAAGTGTGACGGTGAGATCGTTAACGGTCTGAGTGGAAAAAGTAGCGCCAGCCGTATTTCGGGTCGCGAATTTGTGCCACGCGAAATTCCCGCCGTAAATAAGGGCACCGACAATGACAACCATCGCGATGAGCTTCGGCATCCAACGACGAACGCTTTCCGATGGCACAAGCGCGGGCGGAACAAGCGGCGTGTCTTCTTCCTCTTGCTCTTTCAGTCCGCGCTTTTTCCACATGATGTAAATCACCGGATAGATCAGGAGGTTTAAAAACGCCGAGGTGATGACGCCGCCGATCATCGGTGTAGCGATGCGTTTCATGACATCGGCGCCAGCCTGGGTCGCCGGGGACCACATAATCGGCAACAAACCAAAGAGAATCGCTGAAACAGCCATGATCTTGGGCCGAACTCGGCTCACCGCGCCTTCGATGACCGCGTCGTGGAGATCCTTCATTGTGTTCATCCGGCCTTCGGCGAGGAATTTTTCCCATGCGTGATCGAGATAGAGCAGCATCACGACGCCAGTCTCCGCATCGAGACCGGCGAGCGCGATCAGGCCGACCCAAACCGCGACGCTCATGTTGTAGCCGAGCAAGTAGAGCAGCCAGAACGCGCCGACCAACGAGAACGGCACGGTGAGCAGCACGATCGCGGTTTTCAACACTGACCGCGTGCTGATGTAGATGAGCATGAAGATGATCAAGAGCGTGAAGGGGATGACAATTTTCAGTCGTTCTTTCGCGGCCTGGAGATATTCAAATTGCCCTGCCCACTGAATGTAATAACCGGGCGGATACTGAATACGCTGACCGAGAAGTTGCGCAGCCTTGTGCACGTAGCCCTCGATGTCGCTCGTGGTGATATCGACAAAAACGAAACCGACCAGTTTACCGTTTTCGCTGCGGACAGACGGCGGCCCGGTTTTGTATTTAATGTCGGCAAGTAATGAGATCGGAACCTGCGCACCGGTCGGCGTGGGAACGAGTACGCGCTTGAGCGCATCGATGTCCTGGCGGAAGTCACGCGCGTATCGCGTGTTGATTGAATAGCGCTCGCGTCCCTCGACGGTGGTTGTGATATTCTTGCCGCCGATGGCGCTCTCGATAATGTCATTCACGTCGCCAACTTTAAGCCCATAGCGCGCGGCGGCTTCGCGATTGACGACAAAATCGAGAAAATAGCCGCCCACCGTGCGCTCGGCGAATGCGCTGCGCGTGTTTGGAAAATCAGCGAGCTCTTTTTCAATCTGCACCGCAATCTTTTGAATTTCGCCAAGATCGGGGCCGAAAA
>QHRJ01000236.1 GCA_003220075.1 Verrucomicrobiota bacterium | reverse complement strand
CGTAATCATTTCTCGGAGCGAGTCGCCACAATTGTGCCTGGGCATCACGCGGCCGATAAGCGTCCCAGATTTTCAGGCCGCAATTGTAGCGTCGGAGAA
Organism: Verrucomicrobiota bacterium; assembly: GCA_003220075.1. Taxonomy (GTDB): domain Bacteria; phylum Verrucomicrobiota; class Verrucomicrobiia; order Chthoniobacterales; family UBA10450; genus AV69. Next base: position 15,329 of record QHRJ01000236.1, on the reverse strand, counting down.
TTGCCTGAGCGGTGATCAATCTTCGCGCCACACCCGCCCGGATTAGTGGCTGCATCCTCGACGGATAGAGCGGACGATGCGCGATATTCTCTGAAGTCGCATAACGCAATTCAATCCGAATGGCCGGCGCAATGGTTGTGAGATCAACCCACGCGAAATCGCTTGGGGGGAGCGCCGAAATTTGCGCGCGAACAACCGGTGGGCCGAGCAAAAAGGTTGCGAAAACGATGAGGGCCATCGCGGGATTAGTTTGCTGCGGTCGCGGCTGGCGGTGCATCAGTCTTGGCGATGCGTTGGAGCAGAAGTCGTGCGCTGTTTTCCGGAATGTTGAAGCGGATTTCCAGATCTGCACGTTGGCGATTGATTTCGGGTGGAGCAGCGAAAAGCGGGAGATCGGATTGCTCGATACGCAGCCAACGTTGCGGATCATCATGAATACTTTTAGCCAGGTCGGTTGCCGCGTTTTCCGATGGAAGTCTCAACAGCAGACGCGCTTTCACCGGCGTGTGGAGGGAAACGCCTAGTCCGAGCAATTGCGCGCGCTCCAGCAGTTCTCGCTGGAAAATGGGATGAAACGCGCGAGCCAATCCGGGCGGGTCGCGCGAGATCAAACGCAGGGTGGTTTCTTGATCGAGCGCTTGGTAGCGATCGAAAAATTCGCCCGTGATTTGCAGATCTGCCTCCAGTCCGAGGCGCACTCGGACCAACTCGTCCACGCCATCGGGCATGCCGACGGCAAGCGTTTTCGGGCCCACGCGAGCGATGCTGAAGTCGGATCGCTGCCAGACCGGGAGGCCGCTAATGGTACGTCGTTCGAATTGCTTATCTTCCGCAATTGTCCGCACCACCGTCGAAACATTATCACGCGCTTCCACCAGGAGAAATTCTCGTGGCGGAGAATTTTCCGCGGTGGTGAGCGCTCGGGTGACCCGTGCGGCATCGCCGGGAATTCTCAAGCGAGGTGTCTGCGAAGCAGCGCCGATTAAACCAGGCCAGGTTTGCAGCCAAAAATCTTCGCTCCGCCATTTCCTTGGCAAATCGTCGCGATCAAAATGCTCTGCATTTAAGGAGAGAATGGCGTCGGTTTCGCGCGGCAGCCATTCACGTTTGGGCGGGGATTGCACGACGAGAGGCAGGACAATTGCCAGCAAGACGAGAATCGAAGCGATGACGAAATAAAATTTTCGCAATTCTTGTTTATCGATTTGCGCGGAGAGAACGCTGAGTTGTTCCCTATGTTCATGATGACGCTGAACCGATTGGCGGTGGCGGAGGACGTCGTGCAGTAAGTGCGGCGCATTTGGCGGGGCGATGCCGCGGGTGGCAAGATGCCGACCGATGTTCAAGTAAGCCGGATTCTTTCGTTCCTCGACTGTCTGGTGCTGCGCTCGCGCTTCCCGCAACGCGTCCTGTCGTGCGCGTGCCTTTTCAGTCAAGGCGCGATCAGTCGCTTCGAATCGCTCGCGCACGCGCGCGATGTTTCGCTCCGCCGCCAACAATTCCTCCTCCGCCGCGGCGAGCTTTTGTGTCGCCTGCCGACATGCTTCCGCGCTTCCCTCACGAGCGCGAACGATTTCCGCCCGCGCCTGCGGCAGCCGTGCGCGCTTACTGGCGAGCACGGCAGCGCGTGCCTCCAAGTCCTCCGGCGGGGGCGCCTGCGCCTGCAAGGCTGAAAGTTGTTTGAGCAATTCGCGATCGGCTGAATCATTTGCCTGCAAGCGGGATTCCACACTCGCCAGCTCGCGCTCACAAAGAGTGGCGGCATTTTTTGCGTCGTCGCGCTTTCGTAGGATTGGCTTTTTCTCCGCTTCCAATTTGCTGAGCGCGTCGTTTTGGGCACCCGCATTTTCCGCCCGCTCCGTTTCAATCTGCTTTACCGCAACTTCGATTTGCGCGATGCGTAATGCGACTTCCTTTTGCTCCTGCTCGAGTTTCTTAAGGGCGACAATCTCGTTGCGAACTTCCGGGAAGCTCGCAGCTTGCGCCGTACCTTCGCGGCCGAGATAAATTTCACTACGCTGAAGCTGTCGCTTTACGTGTCGCAACGCCATCCGTGTGCGTTGCCGTCGCACTTTCAATCCAAGCTCGCGCAGACCGGTGCGGATGAAACTCACGGGTTAATGCTAGCCGAACAACGTTTTTGAAAAAGTGCAATTCACTCTGCGGATGTCCCCCTCCAAAGAATGACACAGCTTTTAACACGCACGGTCCAAACATACTGCGCGCCGTCATCCTGAACGAAGTGAAGGATCTCGCCAATGGCGATTGAGCACGCGAGCTAAATTATGTGTCCCAAACTTCGAGTGCGAGGTCCCTCGCTTCGCTCGGGATGACAGCGCTTCACGCTCGCCGTTATGTTACCATTAAATCGAAAGGTAGTTACCGGGTTCCGTGAATCATTCCTCTTCGCTCAATTTCGCCAGGACACTGAAATCCTCGAGCGTCGTCGTGTCGCCGGTTACACTTTTGCCACTGGCGATTTCCTTGAGTAAGCGCCGCATGATTTTGCCGCTGCGCGTTTTTGGTAACGCCTCCGCGAAACGGACTTCATCCGGCTTGGCGATCGCGCCGATGTGAACGCCAACATGATCGCGCAATTCCGTTTTTAACCCGGCCGATGGACTGGCGCTTCCTTTCAAGGTGACAAACGCGACGACGGCCTGCCCTTTCATTTCATCAGGCCGACCAACCACCGCTGCTTCCGCCACTTCCGCGTGCGCGACCAGTGCGCTCTCGATCTCCGACGTGCCGAGACGATGTCCGGCGACATTGAGCACGTCGTCGATGCGACCAACGATCCAAAAATATCCATCACGATCGCGCCGCGCGCCGTCTCCGGTGAGATAGCGTCCTTTGAACTCACTCCAGTACTGTTTTTGATAGCGTTCCTTGTCCCCATAGATCGTGCGCAACATCGGTGGCCACGGCTTTCGTATGATCAATTTCCCGCCCACATTTGCGCCGACCTCTTCGCCGCGTTCGTCCACCACGGCGGCATCGACCCCAAAAAACGGCAGCGTCGCGCTTCCGGGTTTGGTCGGAATTGCGCCTGGCAATGGCGTGATCATGATTGCGCCTGTCTCAGTCTGCCACCAGGTATCGACGATCGGACAGCGGCCGCCTCCGATCGTCTTGTGATACCACATCCAAGCCTCGGGATTGATCGGCTCGCCGACTGATCCAAGCAGGCGCAATGATGAAAGGTCATGTTTCTTCACCCACTCATCGCCCCAGCGAATGAACGCACGAATCGCGGTAGGTGCGGTATATAGAATTGTTACTCGATAATCTTCGATGATTTTCCAAAATCGGTCCGGTTCCGGCCAGTTCGGCGCGCCTTCATACATCAAACTCGTCGCGCCGAGGGTAAGCGGGCTGTAAACAACGTAACTGTGGCCGGTCACCCAGCCCACGTCCGCAGTGCACCAGAAGAGATCTTCGTCGCGGACATCGAAAACATATTTCATTGTCGAATAAATCCCGAGGAGGTAGCCGCCGGTAGTATGCAGAATTCCCTTCGGTTTTCCGGTCGAGCCACTGGTATAGAGAATGTAAAGTGGGTGCTCGGAATCGACCGCAACTGGCTCGCAATTCGCATCGACGTATTCGAGTTCGCGGTGCCACCAAACGTCGCGACCTTCCTCCATGTGAATTTCATTGCCCATCCGCTTGAAAACGATCACGCGTTTTACCGAGGTGCCGCCGCCGAGAGCGTGGTCGACATTATTTTTTAGCGGGACAATTGCCCCACGGCGGTAGCTGCCGTCCGCAGTAATCAACGCGATCGCGCCGCTGTCCGCGATGCGATCGCGAATGCTGTCAGCGCTGAATCCTCCGAAGACAACGGAATGGACCGCGCCGATCCGCGCGCAGGCCAGCATCGCAATCGCAGCCTCCGGGATCGTCGGGAGATAAATGATAACGCGATCGCCTTTGCGAATTTTGTTTCGCTTCAGCACGTTGGCGAAATGGCAGACTTCGCGATGTAATTGCTGGTAGGTAAGAGTGCGTTTCTCGCCCGGTTCGCCTTCCCAAATAATGGCAGCTTTGTTTCGTCGCGGACTGTCAAGATGACGATCAAGACAATTCTCTGAAAGGTTAAGTTGCCCCCCGGCGAACCATTTCGCGAAGGGCGCTTTCCAGTCGAGCACTTTTTTCCACGGCTTTCGCCAGAGGAGTTCCTTCGCTTCTCGCGCCCAAAATGTGTCCGGTCGTCGAATCGATTCGCGGTACATTTTTCGATACTGCGCGAGCGATTTGATCCGCGCTTTTTTCGCAAAGTCCTTGGCCGGTTTGAAGACACGCTTCTCGATCAGATGCGATTCGATGTTCGTTTCCATGCGATGTTCCTATTATCGCCGGCAACCTTGCAGGGCAAGCGCGGGAAGAGGAACTGTGAAACGTTAAATTGTTAAACGTTAAAACGGCAAAGCGATAACGCGACCGAACAAGGCAAACCGTTTAAACGATTTAACAGTTTTAACGGTTTAACCTTCTTTTAACATTGTCCTACCCAATCTACTCGTGGAAGGATTTCCCATGAGCGATCACGTTTACAAGAAAATCGAACTGGTTGGTTCTTCACCGCAATCGATCGAAGCGGCGGTGGCGAATGCGCTAGCGCGTGCCCAAAAGACAATCCGCAATATGCGCTGGTTAGAGGTGACGGAAACACGCGGTCACATTGAAAACGGCAAAATTGATCATTGGCAGGTTGCCGTGAAAGTTGGCTTTACTCTGGAAGATTAGCGGCACCGCCTTTTCGGTCATCCTGAGCAAAGCGAATCGGAATCGAAGGAACCGTTGCGACACCCAAAAGGGTCCATTGCGGGGTCCCTCGACTTCCCTCGGGATGACAAAAATTATTCTTCTTCCTGGATGACCTCGTACACTTTGGTCGCGCCGTAGATCAGCAGCGCCGGCTTAAGCGCGAACATGAGCAGACGGACCACGCCGCCAAACAAGCGACCGATCGGCAGGCGATTGAGGATGAAACCAGCCAGAAGTGCGATGAGAAGCGACTGCCCTGGCTTTTCACGCACAAATTCCTCCGCCTGGGTCACCACTTCGGAAAATTGGTCTTGTGCATAGCGTACGCCGCGCAATGCAATATCAGTGTTTTCGTCCATAACTTTGTTTCGGTTGCCAGGGCCGCTTTGCGTGTTCCCGCTAGCGCAACGTCAGCCAGATGGTGCTGGCGCCGCTGTCGGGCGGAAACTCAACCGGCCGCGGTTCAGAATGAAAGCTGCCCGCTCGACGCGATGCTTTCAAGCAAAAGCGCCCCATCACTTCGAGTGCGCGTTCACTGAGTGCGGCGCAGTTGGTCGAAAGCAAGATGCGGCAATCGCGATCGGCCACTTCCAGCGCCGCCATGAACAAATCTTCAAAATCTGATTCGACCTGAAAGGTTTTTCCGCGACGCGAACGCGAGAATGTCGGCGGATCAAGCACGATTAAATCAAACTTTTCGCCTTTGCGCGACAACCGCGGCAGAACTTCAAAAACGTCATCGGCAATAAAGTGGTGTCCCGTTGCCGGCAAGTTGTTCAGCACAAAGTTTGCGCGGCCGCGCTCAAGCGATTTTTGGGACAAGTCCACGCTCACGGTATTCGCGCCGGCTATTGCCGCCGCCACAGAAAATGAACAGGTGTAGGCGAAACAATTAAGTATTCGCTTCGATGCGCTCTTGCGAACAAACGTCCGATTTTCGCGTTGATCGATAAACAATCCTACGGAATAACCGATGCTAAAATCGATTTCGAATCGCAAACCACGTTCCATCACGACACTGCGCGAGCTGATACTGGAATCACCCAGAATTAGTTTTGGCGCTGTACGCTCTTCATTACGCTTCGGCAAAAAACGCTCGAACATTCGTTGCGCGTTGAAGCCCATCGCCTCCGCCCACAGAAAATATTCCGTGGTCAATCGCTTGCGCACGGCCTGGTTCTTAAAGGAAATGAGAACATCGGGCCCGAATCGTTCCACCCAGCCGTCCGTTATCGTCCAAAGTCGATATGCATTGGTCCCTTCGGCTTCGAAATCGCGCATCAACGGGCTGTCGATCCATGTTGTCTTCACGGTTTCGCTCTAACTTAATCGCGCGCCACAGCCTGTCTTGCCGCGCCCGGTGCGCGCGATAAGCTCGGCGAGTGCAGCAAGTCACGGTGCGTGTTCCCGCCAGCACTTCGAATCTCGGGCCCGGTTTCGATTGCTATGGGGTGGCGCTTTCTCTTTCCAACAATATAACAGTCAGCCGAGGCAAACGCGGCGCAGTCAGCGGAATGGCTCGAGATGTGGCGAGAAAATTTTTCGCAGCCACAGAATGCAAGGCCTTTGAATTCTCCTGCGATATTAAAGGCAAGATTCCAATTGCTCGCGGGCTTGGCAGCAGCGTAACGGTGCGACTCGGCGTGCTTCATGCCTTGAATAAAATTGCGCGGACAAATCTCACCCGCCACGAGTTGTTTACGCTGTGCGCCGAATTGGAAGGTCACCCGGACAACAGTGCGCCCGCGAGCTTCGGCGGGTTCACCCTCGCCCGCGGCCTGGAGACGCAGCACTTCAGCGTTTCTTCACAGCTTCGCTTCATTCTGCTCATTCCAAATTTCGAAATCGCGACCAACGAAGCGCGCCGACTATTGCCTTCCAAGATTTCGCGAACGGACGCGGTGCGAAACATCGCAAACGCTGCGGCCATCGCGACTGCGTTCGCGACGCGTGATTACGAAAAACTGCGTGGATGTTTTGTCGATTATCTCCATCAACCGTTCCGAAAAAAGTTAGTCCCGTTTCTTGAGGACACGATTCGCTCAGCAGAAACGGCAGGCGCACTCGGCGCCTTTTTAAGCGGGTCAGGTTCCGCCATTTGTGCCATCACCATGCGCAATCCGAGAAAAATCGCCGGCGCCATGATGCGCGCGTCGCGGCAGAAAGACGCAAGCATTATCATTACCCGGTCCGACAATGAAGGCGCTCAGATTTTGAAATCAGAAATCAAAAATCAGCAATCAAAAATCGAATGAGCCGCTCCCGAGAAAACCTCGAGCAATTTGCGATCGACGTAATTCTCGAACGGCGCGGTGGATTTCGTGCCGCCCTCCTGCGCTCATTTCTTTATTTGCTGTCGCTCATTTACGAACGGCTGGTGCAACTCCGACTATTTTTTTATCGCAAACGCATTTTCCGTGAACGCGCCCTCGGCTGTCTCGTCATCAGCATCGGTAATCTCACCGTCGGCGGCACGGGAAAAACTCCGATCGTGGAAAAATTTGCCCGTGCTTTGCAAAAAGGAGGGCGTCACGTCGCCATTCTCAGCCGCGGTTACAAAAGCGTGCCGCGACCGAGCGAACGCAGTTTGCTGGCGAAATTACGCGGCGATAATCCAGATCCGCCGCGCATCGTCTCCGATGGGAAATCACTGCTGCTCGATTCACTTACCGCCGGGGACGAGCCTTACATGCTGGCGCACAATTTGAAAAACGTCACCGTCCTGGTGGACAAGGACCGAGTCAAAAGCGGGCTATTCGCCATCGGAAAAATGAACGCTGACACGTTGCTGCTCGACGACGGTCTGCAATATCTTCATCTCAAGCATCGGCTCGACATTGTGCTGGTCGATCGACAGGCGCCGTTTGGAAACGAATTTCTGTTGCCGCGCGGAACCTTGCGTGAGCCGCCGCGCAATCTGCGGCGGGCCAGTTACATCTTCATTACCAAAAGCACCGGCGAATCGAACGAAGGATTGATTAAACGAATTCGACGTTACAATCGCACCGCGGAAATTATCGAGTGCGCGCACAAACCATTGCATCTGCAAAATGTCGTGACGGGGGAGATTGCGCCACTGGAAAAATTACACGGCACTTTCATCGGCTCCATTTGCGCGATCGCCGCGCCCGATAGCTTCGAGGACGGCTTGTGCAAACTCGGCGCCAGGATCGAAATCGCCAAGCGTTACATTGATCACCATCGTTACACCGAGGCGGAACTGCAAAGCTTCATTAATCGATGTATTCGCCGTGACCTGGAAATGGTGGTGACAACCGAGAAAGATGCGGTGCGATTTCCCTTGCTAGTAAAGACTGAGGTTCCCATCTTTTTCTTGCGGGTGGAAATCGAAATCCTAAGTGGGCACGAGACTTGGGAACATTGCGTGGCCCGCATCTGTAAACCGCAACCTCTGCTGACACCGGAGCGTTTTTTTGCGTGATCTGGTTGGGGAGCACAGACTGCCAGCTTGTTCTTTTCGGCCGGGTAGCATGCGCGTCTCGCGTGCTGGTTTCGGCGTCTCGCGGAAACGATCTTGCGGAAGTTGTCGTCGGCAAGCTGCCGACGACTGCAGGCTAGTAGCCTGCGCTCCCCGGACAAAAGCGCAGATGGCCATCTCCAATTCGATATTGGACGTTGAGCGTTGAGCGTTGAACGTTTGCTGCAATGCCGGAAAAAGCTGAACTTGTTGTTGAAGGAAAAAGGCTCGCGGTTTCGAACTTGAACAAGGTTCTCTACCCGAAAGTCGGGTTCACCAAAGGCCAGGTGATCGATTACTACATCCGGATTGCGCCGGTTCTTTTGCCGCATCTTCGCGATCGACCCCTGACGATGAAGCGTTATCCCAACGGAGTGGATGCAGAATTTTTTTACGAAAAAAATTGCCCCGCGCATCGGCCGAAGTGGGTGCAGACAGCGAAGGTGTGGAGCGAAGGCAATAATCGGGTTATGCACTATTGCTTGGCGCAGGATTTGCCGACGCTGGTTTGGGCGGCCAATCTCGCTGATCTTGAGTTACACACCTCGTTAGCGAAGAAAAAGGATGTGGCGCGGCCAACCCTGATGGTATTCGATCTGGATCCCGGTGCGCCGGCCGACATTGTGAAATGTTGCCAGGTCGGGCTTTGGCTGCGTGATTTGCTAAGTAAAATGAAACTGAAAGCGTTTGCCAAAACGAGCGGCTCGAAGGGTCTGCAAGTTTATGTGCCGCTGAACGCCTCGGCCACTTTCGATCAAACTAAGGATTTGTCGCGCTCTCTCGCCCAACATTTGGAACGCGAACATGGCAATCTCGTTACTTCGAACATGTCGAAAGCGCTGCGTAAAGGAAAAGTATTTGTCGATTGGAGCCAGAACGACGAACACAAAACAACAATCTGCGTTTACAGTTTACGCGCCAAAGAAGAGCCGACTGTCTCCACTCCAGTCACCTGGGACGAAGTGGCGAACTGCTTGAAAAAGAAAAAGGCCGATTTGCTGAAATTTCGATCTGACAAAACACTGTCGCGCGTGGAAAAAATGGGCGATCTCTTCGCGCTGGTCGAAGAGTTAAAGCAAAAACTGCCGAAGAAATGGAAACTGTAACACACGAATCAGATCACAGATTTCGACAATGATGCTCGAAAGCGTAAAGGGTCGGAGCTCGTAATGATTTTATGCACAAAGTCAATTTGAAAGATATTGAAGAGCGGGTGCGGCAGTCGCCGAAAGGAAAGTTTGGCCGCAGAATGAAAGAGATATCAGTCGCGCTCGGGCGGGATCCGGAATCGCTCGATTTGCGGAAGCGACATCCGTTTGATCTGGCCTTGGTGCGAATTCCAAAAGGGAAAACGCTTTGTCCTTATCATTCGCACTCAGCCGAGTCGGAGCTTTATTTAGTGGCATCCGGGCAGGGAAGTATTCGCGATAAAGATGGAGCGACAATTGTAACCGCTGGCGACGCATTTTTCTTTGGGCCGGGCGAGGCACATCAGCTCGCTAACGCGGGCGAGGAAGATTTTGTTTACTACGTCATCGCGGATAATCCGCGGGGGGATTCTTGTTACTACCCGGACAGCGGAAAGTTTGCGGTGATGAAAGAAAATAGCGACGAAGTGATCGTGAAAGGGATAGAAACCGATTACTTTGGTGGGGAAGAATAGGTTACATTAGTTTTTCCGCCAAACACGCTAAACAACGCGAGAAGATCCTAGACAGATTTCTTCGGCATTATTTCGCGTGCTTGGTGGTTGATCCGGCGTCCCAAAATTTAATCGTCGGGTGGCGGTGGCGGTCCGTGCGCCATGAAACCATGCCGGTGCAAGAGGTGACGATGTCGCTTCTCCAGTTGCTCGAGTCTGGTGCGCTGTTCCGGGGTGAGAAAGGGCTGCATGTCGCGATGCGTTTGTTCGAAAATCTCGTGAACATCACGCATGGTTTGTTCGCGTTTCGTTTTCAACTGAGAAGCGGCGTGATCGATAATAGGTGAGATTTGCTGCATCTGCTGTGGCGTGAGCTTCAATTCCGCGCGCAAACGCTGCTTCATGTGTTGCGTCATGGACTCCGAATCCATTCGCGCGAAAAAATAGTGCGCATGGACGGTGCCGAAAAACCCACAAGCGACGCCGGCGAGAAACACCAGCACGAAGGCTAGGATCAATTTCCAGCGCAAAGATTTGTTCATTCGCCGAGATTGCTTTGGATGGCTTTGTCTACCATCGCATATTCCGTGGGCAGATCGTTGTCGGAAGTTGAGGCGCGATAAACTCCCACTGATGCCAGGGCGATGACTGCCAGCGCGATCATCGCGGCGCACTGGGCGAATCGCGCGATGACGATCGATCCGTTCGGGAAAGGTTCACGAGCCAGTGCAAGAACGCGAGTGTCGAAACCGAACGGCATTTCCGCGGGCGGTGCAGGACCTGCGGCCGCGCGAAGCAAACGATCCAAGATTTCGTCCCGATTTTTCACAGCAAGCCTCCAATTTGCTTGCGCAACTTCTGGCGTGCGCGAAAGGCTCTTACTTTAATGGTGGCAGCGGTCCAACCGGTGAGCTTTTGCACTTCGGCCACGCTGCGTTCTTGGAGGTAAAGCATATCGATGACTAGGCGCTCCACTGGTTTTAACATGGCGAGCAACTTTTCAACCAGATCGCGCGCGGCCAGTTTGCGGTCGGGCGGGAGGGCGTCGTCTGAGGCAAGATTTTCCAGCATCGCAACCTGCTCTTCGCTCAGATCGGCGTGGCGCAGTTCCGGGCGCGCTTTTTCCGCAATCAACTGATTGCGGCAGGTGTTTACCGCAATGCGCGAAACCCAATGCGAGATCGGGACCTTGCCGGAATATTGTGCCAGGTTTTGGAAAACCTTTACGAAAATCATTTGGGCTAAATCCTCTTCGGCAGTGCGGCGTGGCCGATAGCCACGCACGATCTTCGCCACCAACGGATACAATTGGCGGATGAGTTCGCGGGCCGCGTTGTCGTCACCGCTGCGCGCGCGATCGACCAATGTGCGAGCGTGCTCATCGTCATCCATGCGTAGAGAAAGGTATCCACACCAAAGAACGTGACCGGAATCAAGCCGTTCCGGTTACAAAAAACCGTCACTCCGAGCGAAAACGCCCCTCCGGCTCGGAGTCGAGGAACCTCGTGGAAGTTAGCTTCAAGGTTTCGTCCCGGGATCCCGACCAGATTTTTTTGTAACCGCCGCGCGGGGTCCGCGGTCAATAGTCAGTAAAAGGCGCAATTTTGCGCCGCAAACTTACAAAAACATGAAACAGACATTGACAGTAATTGCAGCAATCGCGCTCGGCGCGTTTAGCTTCGCGCAGGCACAACCTCCGGGGGGGCCGCACGGCGGCTGGCATTTGAATCCGCTCGAGGAAATGAGCTCGACTCTGAACCTGACGGACGCGCAAAAGGCCAAAGTGCAGCCGATCGTGGATCAGGCGAAACCGCAGCTACAGACGATCCATCAGGAAGTGATGACCAAAGCCAAGGCGGTGATTGATGCTTCGGTCGCGCAAATTCGGCCGCTGCTTACGCCGGAGCAGCAAAGCAAGCTCGACGCCATCATCAAGGCGCATGAAGACCTGCACAACGCAATGAAAGAATTGCACGAAGCCAAGGGGAAATAACGGCGTATATCGCAGCGAGGGGAGGGCGACGCTCGGAAGGGCGTCGCCTTTTCTTTCATAAATATTGGTGATCCCGAGCGAAGTCGAGGGATCCCGCCGCGGTACCTTTAGGCTTTCATATCGGGATCCCGCGACGGTGCTCGGGATGACGGTATTATTCGAAGCGCAGTGCTTTAACCGGATCCAAGCGGGCGGCGAAATATGCCGGAATGAGCGCGGCGATTGAGCAAATCAAAAACGCGCTCAGACAAATTAAGGTCACGTCACGCGGAATCACTTCCGCCGGGATCGATGAAAATTGGTAAACCTCGCGCGGGAAGATTTCGATGTGCAGAGTGTTAGCCAACCAATGACTTACTCCGTTACGATAGCGAATCAAAGTCATGCCAAGTCCAAGTCCCGTTAGGGTTCCGAAAAATCCAACGACCATTCCCTGGCCCAGAAACACCCAGACGATCTGCGCAATGTTTGCCCCAAGCGCTTTCATAATCCCGATTTCGCGGCGTTTCTGCACCGTCACCGTAATGAGTGTGCTCATGATTCCGAAGGCAGCGACGACGACAATGAAAAAGAGGAGAAAAAACATCACATTACGTTCGAGCCGGATCGCTTCAAAGATTTGACGATTCATCTCAATCCAAGTACGCGCGAACTGGGACGCTTCGAGGAATTTCTCGATCTGCGCTTTCACCTCATCGACACCGTACGGGTCTTGCGTCTTGACGGTGATGCCATGAAGCGCGTCGCCTAGATTATAGAGTTCCTGCCCGATGAAGATTGGCACCAATAGATACTGCGAATCATGCACGTAGTGTCCGGTTTCGAAAATGCCGGTCACGGTCAGATCTTTCGGCAGAACGACTTCGCGCAATTCTTCGATCGCTTTCTTTTCTTCGTCGTCCTTGGCGTGCTCGAGTTTTTTAATGCGATCGAGAACTAGTGAAAGATTGCCCGGCGAATAGACCGTCACCTTGTCGCCGACGCGCACATTTAATTGTCGTGCCAGCTCGATCCCGATCACGGTCTTATCGCCATCGAGATCGAGCGTTCCCCATTTTATGAATTTCTGCAAAGAAACGACTTTTTCTTCCTGCTCTGGATCGATACCCCGGATTAAAGGGGCGAGCCGCTGCTCGTCGTGTTCGACAATCACCGGCCCTTGAACGTAGGGTGCAGTTGCAACTACGCGAGGTATCGCCAGGATTTTCTCGGTCAGCTCGCGCCAATTTGTCAGGACCTCTTCGCCCGTCACTAAAATGTGAGCGTCGAAATCGATCACCTTCTGCCGCAGTTCGCGATCGAACCCCGTCATCACCGAGATCACGAGGATGAGGACGGTGACACCGAGCATGACGCCCAGCACCGAAATCAGTGTGATGATGGAAAGAAATGTGCGCTTCGGCTTTAGATAACGCAGCGCCAGAAAAAGGCTGAAGGGTAATTTCAAAACGCGCTAACGGTGCCGGTGAACGCGATTATTTCAACGCGTGGGCTTGCAATTCTTCGAGGGTGACAAACTCCAGCGCGGAAGCATGGGTTGCTTCGAGATCAACCGGGCAGGCGACGCCGTGGTCGAGCGCTTCTTTCCAACGGGTTACGCAGACGCACCATTTGTCGCCCGGCTCAAGCCCGGGAAATTCCCACTCCGGGTGTGGTGTGACCAGGTCGTTTCCCTGCAGCACCGAAAAATCGAGAAAGTCACGAGTCACCTGCGCGCAAACCGTATGCAAGCCGACGTCGCCGGGGCCCGTACGACAGTAACCGTCACGGTAGAAGCCGGTGAGTGGATCGCGGCAGCAACATTGCAGCGCGGTGCCGAGGACATTTGTGGGCATGGGGGAGAGGATAACTGAGCACCTTTATTTGTCATCCCGAGCAATGTCGAAGGATTCCATCGAAGTTACCTTAAGTTTCGCCACCGGATCCCTCGACTTTGCCCGGGATGACGGAAATTTGGCACGAGATCAAATGGCAAGAAAGGCACAAGCAATTGCTTATTGGTTGCTGCCGGAAAAGGCGGCGCGCGAAGTGTTCTCGCGAGAAATTAGGAAGCTGGCGAGGCAGTTGGGCGCTCCCTTGTTCGAACCGCACGTAACGATTTTTATTGCGTCGGAAAATTCGCGGCCTCCGCTCGATGTTTTGCAAGAGCTCGGACCGGTTAACATCGAGCTAACGATTCATAGCATTCGACTCAGCGAACAATTTACGAAGACACTTTTCGTCCAGTTCGAAACAAACAGTACGTTGCAACAGCTAGGCGACGCGATCTGGAAAGCGAGCGGTGCGCAGGACCGTTACCTCATCCACCCACATCTAAGTTTGGTTTACGCAAAATTGCCGCCCGAGACCAAACAAAGATTAGCCGACAAAGTACGGCTGCCATTTCGCGAAGTTTGTTTCAGCTCGATTTGTGCGATGCGATGCACTCGTCCGACGACGACAGCAATCGAAGTCGAGCAGTGGAAATTACTCGCGCCATAAAAAATAAACGCCGGAAGCATCACGCTCCCGGCGTTTCCCTTTGATCCCAGCTATACAAACTGGAAACACCGCGGCGGCGTAAAAGTTCCCCAGAAACTACGAGCAGCCAACAACACGAACCTGCACGATTTCGATTAACGCGGTGAGGAATTGGCAGGCGAAGGCGAGATCGTCGGCGAAGGGGTCGGCGTTGCAGGCGTCGAGCTAGATTGTTTCTGCAACGTTTCCTGCAAAAGTTTTTTCTCTTCGGGGAAAACGAAGCCGGAATTGGCGGCGTCAATGAATTCATGAGCCGCATCGGCTTTGCCGTCATCAAGCAAGAGCACCGCGAGGTAGAGAGCGACGCGGGCGTCGTGCAATTTCTCTGGCGCGAGTTTTTGCAGGATCGCGATTCCATCGGGGGTTCGACCTTGCGAATTTAAAGAAAGCGCTTGCGCAACCACGCAGGGTGGCTCGGTCGGCGCTTGATCGAAGGCCTCTTTGGCAACGCGCTGCCCTTCGCTGGAGTTGCGATCGAGGATAATGGACAGACGGGCATATTCCGCTGCAATCAGCGGTTCTTCCGGAGAAGTTTCATGCAGACGCATGGCGGTGAGACAGAGATTAGGGAGATCATTGCTGGCGCGATAAATCTCAGACAAGGCATCGAGCGCTTCACGACGGCTCAATGGATTATGGGCGACGCGCAGCCAAAGTTGCTCCGCTTGGTTCGGCAACTTCCATTTCGAAGCGAGACGAGCCAGTCGAATTTCACGCTCGGGATTTTCCTCGCAGGCGCGCTCGGCATCGTGCCAGAGAGAAGCAGATTCCGCATCGGCGCCCTCCTGTCGAGACTGCTGTTTCGCATATGCCTGATAGGCGAGCCGTAAATATTCCGAGTCGCCCCAATTACCGCCCTTCGCCCAACGGCGAAGGCGCGACCAATTTTTTTGCGCGGTAAGAGCAGCCGCAACTTCAATTGCCGG